>DASXWX010000366.1:0-3795 GCA_036503395.1 Candidatus Limnocylindrales bacterium | reverse complement strand
CGGAAACCAGGCACGATCATGACCACATCGGCCGTCCTCGGGCTCTTCCGGACGAGCGACAAGACGCGGTCCGAGTTCTTCGCCCACCTCGCCCGACCGGCGTCGGACCGCTGACCGAAGCGGCTCGGGCGCGCGAGCTCAGTCGCGTCGCTCGATCGTGAGTCGCCCGGCGCCCCCGACGATCTGGACCTCGTAGCGATCCTCGGCCCTGGCCGCGCCGGGTGACTCGAGCGTGGTGTTGCCGCCCTGGGCTGCCATGCGCTGGCCGTCGACCTCGATCCGCCCGACGCCGCCGCTGACCACCGCGCGAACGGCGACGCCGGCCGGGCGCGAGAGACGCAGCTTCGAGGCCCCGCCGACGATCCGGATCGGCACATGGCCTGTCGGCCTTCCGACCACGAGATCGAGATCCGACGCTCCACCGACGACCTCGACGCCTCGCAGCGGGACCTCCTCGAGGCGCCCCGCAACGGACGATGCGCCCCCCTGGACCTCGATCCGCCAGGCGACGGCCGTGTTCAGATCGACCTCCGCCTTCGGCCGGCCGCCCCAGCCGAACCCGCGGTACTGAACCGAGACCGTCCCGTCGCGCACCGTCACGCGCGGGACGGCGCCCTCGAACCGCGCCCGGTAGAGGTCGGTCAACCCCGAACCGCCTCGGAGCGTCAGGTTCGACGCGCCCGATCGGAAAAGGAGCCGGGCCTGGTCGAGGTCGCCGACCGGTGCCGCGTGCTCGCCGCGAGCCGGCTCACCGCTGCCGGAAGACTCGTACTCCCGCAGGCGCTCGGCCTGCTCGCGGGTGACGTCGGCCATCCGTGTCAGGAAGTCGTTGATCAGCTCGAGCTGGCTGTCCGTGTAGCGGGCCACCTCCTCGGCCGCCTCCGCGCCGAGCGAGGCGAACATCGCCTCGATGGCCGCTGCCTTCTCGGGCACGACCTCGATGATGACGCGGCGTCGGTCGCCGGGATCGGCGACCCGCCGGACGTAGCCGGCTTGCTCGAGCCGGTCGACGAGGCGCGTGACGGCTCCTGTCGTGAGGCCCATGAGCTCGGCCAACCGGCCCGCCGTCGCCGCACCCGTGTCGATCAGGGTCTCGAGCGCCTCGACGTCCGAGTCGCTCAGGCCGAGTCGGATGGCGATCGATTGGCCGAAGACGCTGGCCCGGAGGTTCGTTCGCCGGAGCGACCGGAGGACACCGTCGAGCGACTGCCGGACGGAGCGGCGAGCGGGGGCCCCGAATGGCTCGGTCTCGTCGTTGGAGCGCCGGTCCTGCGGATCCATGGTTGACATTGACTCCTGCATCGGTGAATATCTGCGCCGTGCAGAGAATGCACCGGAAAGGCGTACAGCGCAAGTGCTGAAGCCAACGATAACCGCAGGAGGCCAGCCGTGATGCTCCAGGACACACAGCAGCTCGTGGTGGGTTCCCGGATCGCCGAGGAGCTCCGAGCGGTCGCGCGCGAGCGGCTGGTGCGCCCGTCCCGAGTTCCCGCACCGGAGACCACCGACGTCGTCCGGCCCCGCACGGAACCCGAGGCTGCGGAGAGCGAGGCGATCATCGACACCCACGACCTCCGCCGGACCTTCCGCGCTCGCGGCGGCGAGGTGGAGGCCGTGCGCGGCGTCGACCTGCGCGTCCGGGCCGGCCAGATCTTCGGCTTCCTCGGTCCCAACGGCGCCGGCAAGACGACGACCCTCCGAATGCTCGCGACGCTGCTCGTCCCGTCGGCGGGGGAGGCGACGGTCGCCGGCGCAGACCTCCGGCGGGAACCGGCCACCGTCCGCGAGCGGATCGGGTACGTGCCCCAGGGCGGCTCGACAGATCCCGCCGAGACCGGCCGGCGCGAGCTCGTGATCCAGGGTCGCCTCTATGGCATGAGCGGCCACGAGGCCGCCGATCGGGCGGGCGAGGTTCTCGCGGCCCTCGACCTCGAGTCCGCGGCAGACCGGCCCACCGGGACGTGGTCGGGCGGGATGAGGCGGCGCCTCGACATCGGGCTCGGCATCGTCCATCGCCCGCGGCTGCTCTTCCTCGACGAGCCCACGACGGGCCTCGACCCGCAGGCGCGGGCACGCATGTGGGACGAGATTCGCCGGCTCCGCGCCAGTGGCACGACCGTGTTCCTCACGACCCACTACCTGGAGGAGGCGGACGCACTCGCGGACCGGCTCGCGATCATCGACCACGGCCGGATCGTGGCCGACGGCACGGCCGACGAACTCAAGCGGCAGGTCGCGGGGGACGTGGTCACGCTCGGCGTCGATGGCACGGCCGACGCGGTCCTCGCGACCGTTCGCGGCCAGCCGTTCGTCCGCGAGGCCTCGGCCGACGACGGCGTGATCCGGCTGTACGTCGACCGTGGCGACGCCGCGGTGCCGTCGCTGTTGCGGCTGCTCGACGGCGTGGGACTCGCCCCGCAGACGATCACGCTGGCTCGACCGAGCCTCGACGACGTCTTCCTTCGCCAGACGGGCCGCTCGCTCCGCGAGGACCAGCCGGCCGCCTGAAATTCTCCGGCCGATGCGCTCCACGGAGCGTGCTCTCGGCCGTCGTCCGAGCGACCAACCAAGCCCCCGTGAGGGTGCCAAATCAGGAGACGACCGTGAAGACCCTGCGCGATACCTGGCTCATCTTCGACCGCTCGGTGCGGCTGACGCTCCGGAACCCGACGTGGCTGTTCATCGGCCTGATGCAGCCGATCATGTTCCTCGTCCTCTTCGGGCCGCTCCTCGACCGCATCGCCCAGGGCCCGGGCTTCCCGGCCGGCGGCGCCTGGAACGTCTTCGTGCCGGGTCTGCTGATCCAGCTCTCGATGTTCGTCGGCTTCGCCGGCTTCGGCCTCATCGCGGAGCAGCGCGCGGGCGTCGTCGAACGGATGCGGGTCACGCCGCTCAGCCGCGCCGCAATGCTCCTCGGCCGCTCCCTCCGCGACGTGGTCTTCCTGCTATGCCAGGCCGTGGTCCTGATCGCCGTCTCGATTCCCCTCGGCCTCCGACCGGACCTGCCGGCGATCGCCCTCACGCTCGGGCTGCTCGTCCTCATCGGCCTCGCGCTCGCGCCGACCTCCTATGCCCTCGGGCTCTGGCTCAAGAGCGAGGATGCCTTCGCGCCGCTCCTCAACTCGATCACGATCCCACTGCTGCTGCTGTCGGGGATCCTCCTGCCGATGTCGCTCGCACCGGACTGGCTCCAGACGGTGGCCTCGTTCAACCCGTTCGCTCACGCGGTCGACGCCGCGCGTGCCGCGTTCACCGGCAACTTCGGCGACCCCGAGATCCCGATCGGCATCGGCGTGATGGCCGCCCTTGCGACGGTCGCGGTGTGGGTCGGCGCCCGGGCGTTCTCGAGGGCAGCGAGCTGAGCTCGGCCGGACGCCCCGACGCCCGGACCGCCCGAACGCACGGACGCGCGGACGCCTGCCGGTCGCGTTCGGGCCGCCCGGCGTTTCGTGACCTCTACAATCCGGCGCGATGGCTGACCGCCCGATCAAGGTCCTCATCGCGAAGCCCGGCCTCGATGGCCACGACCGAGGGGCCAAGGTGCTTGCCCGCGGCCTCCGCGACGAGGGCTTCGAGGTCGTCTACACCGGGCTTCGCCAGACGCCGGAGATGGTGGCGACCGCCGCACTCCAGGAGGACGTCGACGTCGTCGGGTTGTCGATCCTCTCGGGCGCGCACATGACGCTGATCCCGAAGATCACCCGCCTGCTCCACGACCAGGGCCTCGACGACGTGCTCGTCACGGCGGGCGGGATCATCCCCGACGATGACGTCCCGGCTCTCCGCGACGCCGGC
>DASXWX010000365.1:0-22346 GCA_036503395.1 Candidatus Limnocylindrales bacterium | reverse complement strand
CTCTGGAATGCCAATCGCGCGAAGTTCGACGTCCAGCGGGTCTACTTCGCGAGGTCGACCGACGAGGCCGCGTCGTTCTCTGATCCGGTCGACGTGTCCGCCGCGCCCACCGGGGCGAACAATGCCTTCCCGGCGCTCGTCGCCCGTGGAGCGGGCGACGTCCGCATCGCCTGGATGGACGACCGCAACGGCTTCGATTCGGGCGGCGGGGACCCGGACGCGCGGTGGAACGTCTATGAGCGACAGTCCGACGACGGCGGCGCGACATGGACCGGCGAGGCGCAGCTGTCGAGATACGCGTCGGGCTACACCTACAAGCTGGCCGCGCCCGAGGACGGTTTCCTCCAGCCGTACGGCGACTACTTCGAGCTGGACGTCAACAGCGCCGGCGAGACGGTGGCTGTGTGGGGCGAGGGCAACAGCTATGTGGGTCCGGGCAACGTCTGGTTCGCGAAGGAGCAATAGCCCCGATCAGCCGAGCTCCACGCCCGCGTTCCCGGCATCCTGGGCGAGGGCCGCCAGGTAGTCGTCGCTCGTCGCGGTCGCCCCGTCGAAGTACATGAGCCGGCGGACGCCGGCCTCGCGGTACTCGCCGAGCTGGTCCTCGCGGGCCCGGCCGGGCGCACTCGAGATCGACGCCCAGACGTTGACCGAGATCGGCAGCGTCGACGGGTCGCGCGAGATCTCCTCGCAGCGCGAGGCCACGATCGGGACGGCCTCGCGAACGTCGGCCGGCGTCATGCCGTCGAGGTTCAGCTCGTCTGCAAACCGCGCCGCAAGCCGCCACGTGACGTTGCGGCCGTTGCCGCCGACCATGATCGGGACGCGCGGCCGCTGGACGGGCTTCGGCACATTGATGGCGTTCTCGACCCGGGAGTGGCGGCCCTCGAACGTCGCGTGCTCGTGGCGATCGCCGGCGAGCATCCGGGTGATCACCTCGAGGTCGTCGCCGAGGCGTGCCAGGCGCTCCTTCGTCTCGGGAAAGCCGTAACCGTAGGCGAGCCACTCGTCGCGCTTCCAGCCGGCGCCGATCCCGAGGTCCATCCGGCCGCCCGAGATGGAGTCCATCGTCGAGATCATCTTGGCGGTCAGCGCCGGGTTCCGGAACGCCGTGCAGATGACGATGTGACCGAGCCGGACCCGCGAGGTGAGGGCGGCCAGCGCCGAGAGCGAGGTGAAGGACTCGAACGTGATCTGGTCGGTCGGGCGGGGGACCGTGTGGAAGTGGTCGAAGAGCCAGATCGACTCGTACCCGAGCTCCTCGGCCTGCCGCGAGACGGCCACCGTCCGCCGCCACGCATCGAGCGGATCCCAGCCGTCGTACTCGCCCTGCCAGCCCTGTGGGACGATCACTCCGATCTTCATGCGGCTGAGAGTAACCGGACTTCTGGGCAGTGTCCGCCCGCACCGCTCGAGCGCTCCAATCGCGCCCCGTGCCCACACACGTCGTTCACTCCGTTGCGGTCGTCGGCCAGGCCACCCTTCGCCGGAGCCTGTCCGTCGTGGTGCTGGCCGCCACGCTCGTCGGATGCACGTCCGCCCCGCCCTCCGCTCCGTCCGCTCCGCCCTCTCCATCCGCGCCGGCTGCACCATCGGTCGCACCACCGAGCGCCCCGGCGAGCTCGACCATCGCCCCGACCGCTCTTCCGGCGACGCCGGCGCCGAGCGGCGGCCGACTCGTGCCAGCTGACGGCGTTCTCGTCGGCGTCAACCTCGACTGGGGGTCGGACAGCCCGGACGCGTTCGACCGGCGCCTCGGTCGGACGCCCGCGGTCTGGGTCCAGTTCGTCGGCTTCCCGTTCTCGCCCGAGGACCGAACGAACCTGGCCGGCTTCGTCGACGCGGTCGCCGCGCAGCACGGCACGGCCCTGCTGACGGTCGAGCCGAACGCCGGGCTCGCGGCTGTCGACGAGGCGGCCATCGCCGACCTCGTGACGGTCGTGGCTGCCGCCAACGACGCCGGGGTCCCCGTGCTCGTCCGTTTCGCCCACGAGATGAACGGCTCGTGGTACGCGTGGGGCGAGCAGCCGGCCGCCTATGTCGCCGCCTTCCGCCGCCTCGCCGGCGCGGTTCATGCGGGAACGACCGACGCCGCGATGCTCTGGGCCCCGAACGACGGCGGCGGCTATCCCTTCGCCGGGGGCCGGTACGAGGCGAAGCCCGGCACGAGCGATTTCGCGCTGCTCGACACGAACGAGGACGGCCAGCTGTCGATGGACGACGATCCGTACGGGCCGTACTACCCGGGCGACGAGGCCGTCGACTGGGTCGGAATGAGCCTCTACCACTGGGGCGACCGCTGGCCGTGGGGCCGCAACGTCCTGCCCGAGGACGGCAAGTTCGCGGCCAAGCTGACGGGGACATATGACGGGACGGCCGGCGACGAACGCGCGCTGCCGGACTTCTACACGACCTACGCCGTCGAGCACGGCAAGCCGATGGCGATCCCCGAGACCGCGGCCTTCTACCGCCCGGACGCTCGGGCGGGGGCGGCCGAGCTGCCCCTCAAGCGGGCGTGGTGGCGCCAGGTGTTCTCGACCTCAACCCTCGAGCAGTTTCCGCAGGTCCGGCTCATCGACTGGTTCGATCAGCGCAAGTTCGAGACCGAGGTCGACGACGTCGTCGACTGGCGGCTGACGGGGGAGGCCCGCGTCGCCTCCGCGTTCCTGGCCGACCTGCCGCCGGCCTTCCGGTTCGCCTCGCCGACGCCCTAACGGCCTTCCGGCCCGGCGGCGGCAGGCGGCCAGACGGGTGGCCGAACGCCGAGGACCCGGAGCGCGTCCCAGTCGCGCCGAGGCGGGTTGAAAACGTCGATGACGACCGCGCCGTCGACGCCGGCCCGGACCTCGTGCGGGTGATCCGAGAGGATCCGCCACGTCCCGCCCGGCCCGAGGTCGCGCTCCTCGTCATCGATCCGGAAGTGGACGCTGCCGCTGATCACGAGCCCGAGCTGCTCGGCTGGATGGCGGTGCTCGGGCACGAGCGCGTTCGGCGCCAGCTCGACCACCGCGAGGCTGATCCGTTCGCCCTCGATTCGGCGCGCCTGGACCGCGTCACCCCAGACCTCGAGCGGGGCGACGGTCGCGATGTCGACGAGATTGGCCATGGTTCCTCCGAGTCCTTCATGCCCATCATGCCGGCGCGACGTCTCCGCCGCCGTCGGCCGCAGCCGCGACGCGCCGGTCGCGCGCCAGCGACACCCGCCCGCGTGCCTCCCCTGATCGCTCCGGTCGCTATGTGGTCATCCAGCCCGGTGATTCGCGCCTGATACCAGCAGGGGCGATACGCGGGCACGTCGAAGCACGTCTCGCGACGATCCGGCGCCGCGCCTGGATCCTTCGTTAGCTCTCCGCGGCTATCGAGGTCACGTCGAGGGTCGCCTGCGACGGCAGATTCGCGCCAATCACGAACAGAGCGAATATTCGGCACGCGACGGTCAGCGACGTGCCTCGTCGCCCCGGAGGCGGACCGGCGAGACGAAGGGCCCGATCGGCCGGCGGGTCCACCACCCCCCGATCTCGCCTCGCTGCGCGGCCGTCGTGAACTCGTAGCGGAACAGGCGGGCGCGGACGAAGCGCGGCGGACCCGCCGGGAACGGGTTCGACCGGAGGAGCGCCAGGGTCGGCCGATCGTTCTCGAGGAGACGGACCAGGAACGTCACGAACCATCCCTCGCCATAGGCCGGCGAGAGCGGCAGGAACCACATGAGCCAATCGAGCCGGAGGTGGTAGGGCGCAACCTGCGGTGGCCGCCGCCGGACGTCGCCCGGCTTGCCCCAGAACTCGTATTCGCGCCAGTCGGCGTCGTCGACGGGATCCTCGTCGGCTGTGCCCTCGATGATCACCTCGTCCCGGACACGGCCGACGCTGCCGAACGCCCCATACGTGTTGACGAGATGGAGCGGGTTGAACGACGCGTTCATCGCCTGGCCCGGGCTGGCCATATTCCGGACCGGCCACCAGGACAGGACGACGACCACGACCGCGAGGAGGACGACGAGGGCTTCGAACCAGGCGGGCGTCGGGCGGTAGGCGGACGTCGCGAACGGCACGAACGCCCGGATCGCTTCGTCGCCGAGCCCGGCGGCGCAGGCCACGATCGTCAGCCAGTTGAGCCAGGCGTAGTTGCCGGTGACGACGAGGTAGAGCTGGGTGAGGATCATGAGGACGGCGGCCAGCGAAGCGATCGGCTGCGGCAGGAAGAGCCCGAATGGCAGCACCAGCTGGGCCACGAAGTTGCCGACCGTCTCGAGGCGGTGGAACGCCCGCGGCGCGCGGTGGGCGTACCAGCTCAGCGCGTTCGGCATCGGCTGTGTTTCGTGGTGGAAGCTCATGCAGGTCAGGTCGCGCCAGCAGGGGTCGCCACGGAGCTTGATGAGCCCGGCGCCGAACTCGACCCGGAAGGCGAGCCAGCGGAAGGCCAGGATCACGAGCCAGGGCGGGGCGACCGCATCGTTGCCGAGGAATATGGCGAGGAAGCCGGCCTCGAGCAGCAGCGTTTCCCATCCGAAGCCGTAGAACGTGCCGCCGACGTTGACGATGGACTGGTAGAGCGCCCACAGAACGAGCCAGACGAGCATCGTCACGGGCAGCGGTGCCGCCTGGGCGATGCCGGCCACGACGGTCATCGCGAGGACGATGCCGAGGATGCAGATGCCCCTGAGCAGTCGGTCCGAGTACCGCCAGTGGAAGAGGCTCGGCGCGCGCCGGAACGGCGCCAGGGCGAGGAAGCGCGGGGCGGGCTGGAGCCCGCGCTCGCCGCACAGCGCCGGGAACTGGTGAAGAGCCACGGCGAACGCCAGCACGTAGATGACGCCGAGGCCGCGCTCGAGGACGAATCGAGCGATCGACGAATCAGCGGCGGCGAGGTCGGGCATCCCGCCCGGTATCGTGCGCCAGCTCGGCCGGCGCGTGCATCACGGGACCGCGGTCGAGGTCAAACGAGCCTCACGGTCCCTGCCCCTGCTCCCCGCCGCGCCGGGCTTTCTTTCATACGCACGCACCGAGCGCATCAGGAACACGCGAACGCTCCATGCGCTTCGACAGCGGCCGTCCGTGGCGCGGAAGTAGCCGGAATCGTCAACTCCTCGGCGGACGCGAGCCGGCGGCCGTGAGCGGTCTGCTTCTAGTGCTCGTGTGACGTGCGTATGAGCCTGTTTCGTTCGCCGCCGGCGCGTGGACCGGGCCGACGCGGCGATCGAACCGCGGCGCTCAACCGACGAGCGGCCGGGTCGGGTCGGCGCCCGTCCCACGCAGACGCCGCCGGGCGAGCGGTACGAAGAACCCGCCGCCTGCGAGCTGGGCACCGACGATCAGGAGGATCAGCAGACCCGGCAGCGTGAGCGCGAAGCCCGGGACGAGCCAGATCGCGAGCGAGCCGAGGTCGATCGGGATGCGATCGACGGGGATGACCGCACTCGGCTCCGAGCCGGGGACCGCGACCGGTGGCGGGGCAGCGCCGCCGGACCTCGGGCCGCCGACCGATCCGCCGCCGGTCGGCGGCTCCGTCGAGCCGCTCGAAGCGCCCGGGCTCGAGCTTCCCACCGGGATCGGGGGGGCAGTGGATGCGGTTGGCGATGGAGCCGCCGTCGGTGCAGGCGTCGGCGTTGGCGGGGCGATCGGGGGCAGGCTGACGGGCGGGAGCGTCGCCACGGGAGACGGCGTCGGCAGCGGTGAGAGCGTCGGCAGCGGTGAGAGCGTCGGCAGCGGTGAGAGCGTCGGCAGCGGTGAGAGCGTCGGCAGCGGTGAGAGCGTCGGCAGCGGCGGCAGGCTGAGGATCGGCGTCGGGGTTGGCGTCGGCCGCGGGGTCGGGGAGGGGGTGGGCCGCGGCGTGGGTGCGGGCGTCGGCGTTGGCTCGGCGGCGCCGACGATCGACACTGTCGCGGTGGCCGACGACGCCAGCGCGTCAGAGGCCGTGTATGTGAACGTGCGGGTCCCGACGAACGAGCCGCCCGGCGTGAACGTGAAACCGCCGTTCGCTGCGACATCGACCGAGCCGTTGCCGCTCCCGTCGACCAGGTGGGCCGTCATCGCGTCGCCGTCGGCGTCGCTATCGTTCCCGAGCACACCCGGCGCAGCCACGTCGAGCGTCGTCCCCGCCGTCATCGTGAACGAGTCGTTTCTCGCAACGGGCGCGGTATTCGCGATCGTGAGCGTGACCGTGGCCCGGTCCGTGACCAGGATGCCGAGGTTCAGCACCCGCGCTTCGTAGGTGAACGAGTCCGTCCCGAGATAGCCGGCATTCGGCTGATACCTGAAGCTGCCGTTGGCGTTGACGCTGACCGTGCCATGAGCCGGGTTCGTGAGCTTGGCGGCAGCCGGCGCGACACCCGAGTCGTTCGCGAGGAGCCCGGGGGCGGCGATCGAAAGAAGGCGGTCGTGGACGGCCGCATACGCGTCGTCGTTGGCAGTTACGAGGAGCCCGGCGCGTGCCGGTCGCGCCGAAAGGCTCGCCAGGATCGCGAAACCGACCAGGAGAGAGGCGGCGCGTCGCATCAGGCGACTCGGAGGTCCGGCGTCCAGAGCATCGGCTCGGGCTGCTCTCCGGGGAGCGGCGGATGCTCGGCCGTCCGGATGCCGTCGACGAAGAGGAGTGCGAGCCGTTCGTCGAGCTGCGTGCCGGCCGCGTCCTCGATCCGGTGCAACGCGTCCTCGATCGGCATGCCCTTGCGATAGGGCCGGGTCGTGGTCATCGCCGAGAACGAGTCGCCGACCGCGAGGATCCGGCCGATGAGCGGGATGCCCTCGCCCTCGAGCCGGTCGAGGTAGCCGTCACCGTCCCAGCGCTCGTGGTGGTGGCGGATCCCGGACCGGATCAGGTCGATGTTCGGGAGGTCGCGGACGATCATGTCGCCGAGGGCCACGTGCTGCTTCACGACCGCGAGCTCGGCGTCGCTGAGCCTCCCGGGCTTGCGGAGGACCTGGTCGGGAATCCCGATCTTGCCGATGTCGTGGAGGAGGGCGGCGGTGTGGATCGCTCGTCGGGTGTCGTGGTCGAGCTCGAGCCGCTCGGCGATGAAGTCGGCGTAGCGGGCGACGTCCTCGGAGTGGCGGCGCGTGTAGCGGTCCTTCGTGTCGACTGCGATGACGAGGCCCTGGAGGACGTCGAAGCTGGGTGCGTCGGACGAGCTGCCCGCCCGGATGCCGGCGGTGCGGACCGCGTCTCCGCCACCCGCCTTGGCCTCGTCGAGCGTGACCGCGGCGATCGACAGCAACGTCGTGACCGATTCGCCGTTCGTCGGGTAGGCGCAGACGCCGGCACTCACCGTGATCGGCAGTCGCTCGGACGCATCGAACGTGAGGGCGAAGTCGGCGAGACGATCGCGGAGCCGAGCGAGCGACGGCTCGAGCTCGGACGCCGCCTGCCCCGGGGCGACGAGGAGGAACTCGTCGGGCCCGTAGCGCCCGACGGTCACCTGCTCGGGAACGGTGTCGCGCAGAAGCCGGACCAGCTCGCCCAGGGCCCGATCTCCGGCGGCGTGACCGTAGGTTTCGTTGAGCAGCGTGAAACCGTCGAGGTCCACGATCGCGAGCGCGACGCCGCCTCCCGCGCGACGTGCGTCGTCGACGGCCACCGCCAGGGCCTCGACGGCCGCGCCGTGGTTGAGGAGCCCGGTGAGCGCATCACGGCGGGTCGATTCGAGCAGCTGGACCGTCTGACGGGTCAGCCGGCCCTGGGCGGATCGGAAGATCAGCCAGAGGAGGGCGGCCGTAACGATGGCCGCGGTCAGCGTGATGACGACGACGTGGATCCGCATCTCGGCGAGCCGGGCGAAGATCGGGTCGGCGTCGCGCCAGACGCCGACCACCGCCACGACCTCCCGCCCCGGAGTGTCCGCGATCACCGGAAACAAGCCGCGCAGGATCGAACCCGAGGCCGCGGGTGCGAGTGATCCGGCCTCTCCTGCCTGGAGGACGGCGGCGTCGACGACGCGGGCGCCGACGGCGTGGCCGAGGGCCGGATCGGAGCCGACGCTACCGCCGACCAGCGCGTCGTCACTCGCGGCGAGGATCGTCCCATCCGGCGCCAGGAGCGCGGCGGTCAGGATCTCCCCGGGGCCGGTGATCAGGGCGAGCTGTCGATCGAGCTCGGCCCGTCGGTCCGCGGCCAGCGGAGCCCCGCCGACGTCAGAGGCGTCGAGGTGGAGGTTGACGACGCTGCGGACGATCGTCGCGTCGGCCGCGACGCGCGAGCTCAGCTCGTTGGTCGTGCCATCGAGGGTGACGAGGATCGCCTGCCCGGTCGCGGTGGCGCCGACGATCGCGAGAAACGCGCCGAAGACGAGGATGAGAAGCAGCGGCCGAACGCGTCCTCGATGGTGAGCCAAGCCGTTCCTCTCGCGCGCCCGATCCCGGTTCGGGGGGTCGACGATAGGAAGACCGGCCTGCGTAGGGGGATGGGTCAGAGGTCCCGGTCGCGCACCACGGGCCGCGATTCCGGTGCGATCCGGCAACAAAAATGCGGCACGAGCAGTTGCCGGAATCAAGAGGCCCGCCGCTCTCGCGACGGGCCTCGTTCGTTTGGCGCCTGGGTCTCAGGCGGCGAACTCGCGCAGCTTCCGGCTGCGCGACGGGTGGCGCAGCTTGCGCAGCGCGCGCGACTCGATCTGCCGGATCCGCTCACGGGTCAGGCCGAATTCGCGGCCGACCTCCTCGAGCGTCCGGGCATGGCCGTCGTCGAGGCCGAAGCGGAGCCGGATCACGCGCTGCTCGCGGCCGTCGAGGCTCGCGAGGACGTGCTCGAGCTGCTCGCGAAGCATCACGTCGGTCACGGCGTCGAGCGGCGACACGGCGTCGCGGTCCTCGATCAGGTCGCCGAGCTCCGTGTCCTGCTCCTCGCCGACGGGCGATTCGAGGGACACGGGGTCACGGCCGAGCTTCCGGATCTCCTCGACACGCTCCGCGCTCATCGCGGTCCGCGGGTCCTCGGACAGGACCGCGGCCACCTCTTCGGTCGTCGGCTCGCGGCCGAGCGAGCTCGTCAGGTCGCGGGTGACCCGAGCCACCCGGTTCATCGTCTCGACCATGTGGACCGGGATCCGGATCGTCCGGCTCTGGTCGGCGAGACCGCGCTGGATCGCCTGGCGGATCCACCACGTCGCGTAGGTCGAGAACTTGAACCCGCGCTCGTACTCGAACTTGTCGACCGCGCGCATGAGCCCGGCGTTGCCCTCCTGGACGAGATCGAGGAGGCCCATCCCGTGGTTCATGTACTTCTTCGCGACCGACACGACGAGCCGGAGGTTCGCCGAGGTCAGGTGGTCGCGCGAGCGCTTGCCGATCCGGACGAGCAGGCCGTCGTTCTCCGACTCGGGATCGTCGGGCCGGTAGCCCATCTCGGCGAGGACGTCGACGTCCCGTCCGGAGTCGATCCAGCGCCGGATGGCCGGCAGCGCCACCTCGCTGCGGGCCCAGTCGTACATCGCCCGGAGCGCCGTCTCCTCGCGGAGGTCCGGCTGGCGGCGTCCGAGGACGCCGTGGATCCAGTCGAGCAGGTCGAGGAACGACTCGGCGTCGAGGCGCTCGTTGAAGTAGGCGCGCCGGCTTCGGGCCTGCTGGAGGATCTCCTTCGTCGCGTCGGCCTCGGCGGCCTTCTCGGCGTCGGCCAGGCCGAACTTCGGCGCGGTCACGAGGAGATCCGCCGCGGCGTCGTCGGTCATCGCCGCGCGCACGATGCGGTGTGCGTCCGGCCCGTAGGGCAGGGCGTGCTTGGTCGTCTTGGCCCGGGTCTTGGCCTCTGTGTCGTGGAGCGTCCACTCATGGAGGCTCAGGACGGCCCGCTCCGGGCGGCTCGTGATCTCGCGACCGAGCTCCATGCCCTTCGCGAGCACGACCTCCTCCTCGGCGGTGAGGAGCGGAACGCGCGCAATCTCGCGCAGGTACATCCGGACCGAGTCGTCGGTGTCCGCGTCGGCCTCGGGCTCCGGGACCTCTTCCTCTTCCTCGGCGGTGGCGGCAGCGGCGGTCGTGGCCGTGGGCGCCTCCTCGGTGGTCGCCTCGTCGTCGAGGTCCTCGAGCTCCTCTTCCTCGGCGACTACCTCCGCAAGCTCCTCCTCTGTGGGGTTCTCGGGATCGTCCAGCGGCTGGTCGTACAGGGTGGGAATCAAGATCACTCCGAAATCCGGCCGAGTCACAGCGCCCGGCACGTTCTCGCGTGGGTAAAAGCCGATCGTGCGCCGGGACCCCGCGCCGAACCCCGACACACGTAAGGGCGTGTCAAGTCTTGACACGCCGGTACAGGGGATATCCTACGCGATTCCGCCTCCGAGATCAACCCCTTTGTCAATACTCCCGGGTGGTATCGCGAGTTCAGGTCCACCCGCTCAACCGAGCGAGCGGACGTCCAGGATGCGGCCCCAGTGGAGGACGCGGACCGCGACGAGGACGCCGAAGGCGGCGAGGGCGAGCACGGCACCCGCGGCGATCGACGCGTCGAGGCTGCCGGCCTGGAACTCGCCGTACACGAGCAGCGGCAGCGTCTGCGTTCGGCCCTCCACGCTGCCGGCGAACATGATCGTCGCACCGAACTCGCCGAGCGCCCGGGCCCAGGCCATCACGAGGCCCGCGGCGAGGGCCGGGCTCGCGAGCGGGACGACGACCGACCGCACGATCGCCAGCTCCGATGCGCCGTCGACACGGGCGGCGTCCTCGACGTCGCGGTCCACGGCGCCGATCCCGGCCCGGGCCGAGCGGATGAAGAGCGGTGCCGACACGAACGCCTGGGCGATCACGACGGCGGCGATCGAGAACGGCAGCTCGATGCCGACCGCCGCGAGGGACTCGCCGAGGAAGCCGCGTCGGCCGAGCAGCAGCAGGAGGGCGAGGCCCGCCACCGACGGGGGGAGCACGATCGGCAGGTCGACCACGGTCTCGACGATCGAGACGCCCCGGAACCGGCTGCGCGCGAGGAGGTAGGCGAGTGGTCCTCCGAGCGCGATCGTGACGACCAGGCTGAGGGCGGTGGTGAGGAGGCTCAGTCCGAGGGCGTCGAGGACGGCGGCACTGCCGAGCTGGGCGGCGAGCGAGCCGTCGAGCACTGCGCGGGTGACGAGCGCCGCAACGGGCAGCCCGAGGCAGAGCGCGCCGACGATCGACACGACCACGGCGCCCGGCCCCGCGCGGGTGAACCGGGTGCCGGGTCTCGCTGGACGGACCTCGGCGGACGACGGCCCGTCGACGCGCTCTGCGCGGGCGGTCACGAGGGCGCCAGAAAGCCGAACGAGGCGAGGAGCGACCGGCCCTCGGGACCCACCAGCCACGACAGGAACGCGGTCGCCTCGGCTCGATGCCCCGATGTCGTGATCACGACGCCGCCGTAAGTCGCGGTGGCGTTCGCCGCGTCCGGGAGGGGGATCGTCGTGACCTGCGTCGACGTCTTCGCGTCCGTGACGTACACGATTCCCGCGTCGCCCTCGCCGAGGCCGACCTTGGCGACGACGGCGCCGACGTTGTCCTCGCGGGAGGCGACGTTCGCGGCATAGCGGGCTGCGAAGTCGGCCGGGTAGCCGGGCTGCCGGCCGAGGTTCGCGACGACCTCGTTCGCGTATCGCGTGATCGGAACGGCGCCCGCGGCAGCGATCACCCTCACCCCCGTCCGGCCGAGATCCGCCGCCGACCGGATCCCCGCGGGGTTGCCCGTCGGAACGATCACCGTCAGGCGGTTTCGGGCGAACGGGACGACGCCTCCCGCAGTGACGTCCGCGTCGACGAGCCTCTGCGGGTCGGCCGTGTCCGCCGAGAGAAACACGTCCGCCGGAGCGCCCTGTTCGATCTTCGCCTCGAGGGCCGCGGAGGAGTCGGTCGAGATCGTGAGCTCGATGCCCGGGTGGCTCGCCTCGTAGCGGTGCTGGGCCGGTTCGAGCGCTGACCTGAGCGACGCCGCCGCGAAGACGGTGAGATCGGTCTGCTTCGGAGCCGGCGTCGCCACGCAGGCGCCCAGCAGGCAGACGAGCAGGGCGCCGACGGCCACGACCCGGGCCATCACGAGCTCCCGTCGCGACCCGAGGGCACCTCGACGATCACGTTGGTCGCCTTCACGACGCAGACGGCCTCGCTCCCGACGGCGAGGCCGAGCTCGTCGACCGCCTCCGCCGTCATGAGGCTCACCAGCCGGTGCGATCCGGCGAGGACCTCGACGACCGCGACGACACCGTCGCGATCGACGCGGGTGACGATCCCGGCGAACCGATTGCGGGCCGACTGGGCCACGATCGGCCGGTCGGTCCCGGATCGCCGCCGCTCCGCCAGGAGGCGCGACACCTCGGCGATCTCCACGAGGCGCTGGCCGCCCTCGGACCGGGACATCCGCAGGCGACCCTCGGTCTCCCACCGCCGGAGGGTCTCGACCGAGACGCCGAGCATCTCCGCCGCCTGCCCGACGCGGAGCGGTGCGGCCTGCTCGTCGCTCGCATCCATGTAGAGGAATGATCGCGAGTTCAGCCGTTGATGTCTAGGTATGCGCCGGAAACCTGCGCCTCGGCTCCGCGGCGGTCGCGTGACGACCGGACCGGTGCGAGCCTGAGGGGCCGCCTCACCACCCTGTTCGGTCGCCGGACGAACGCACCCCCGGGTTGACGGACTCGCCGGACGAACGCTTCACAGGCGGAGTCGCAGCTTCGCCCGCCCGTACCATCTGCCGATGCCGGACTTCGACCTGATCCTCGTGCTGCTCGTGGCGGTCGCGGTGATCGTCTCGATCGCACGTCGGATCGGCGTCGCGTATCCGATTCTGCTCGTGATCGGCGGCATCGTTCTCGGGCTCGTGCCGGGCGTGCCCGAGATCGACCTCGACCCGTCGCTCGTGCTGGTGATCTTCCTGCCGCCGCTCGTCTTCGCCGCGGCCTGGGAAACGCCCGTCCGCGACTTCCGGGAGAACCTCGTCGCGGTCCTGCTCCTCTCGGTCGGGCTCGTGCTGTTCACGGTGGCGGTCGTCGGCGTGGCCGCACTCGCGGTCGTGCCCGGGCTGCTCGTCGCCGGCGCGTTCGTCCTCGGCGCGATCGTCGCCCCATCCGACGCGCTCGCCGCGACCACCGTCCTCGAGCGGGTCGACGTACCGCGCCGCGTCCGGGCCGTCCTGGAGGAGGAGAGCCTGCTCAACGACGCGACGGCGTTGACCGCGTACCGGACGGCCGTGATCGCCGCCCTGTCGGGTTCGTTCGTCCTCGGCGATGCGCTCTCCACGTTCGCGGTCGCCACGCTCGGTGGGCTCGCGATCGGACTGCTCGTGGCGGGGGCGGTCGACTTCCTGTGGGAGCGGCTCGACGATCCGCCGGTCGAGGTGACGTTGTCGCTCGTCATCCCGTACGTCGCGTTCCTGCCCGCCGAGGCCGTCGGTGCGTCGGGGGTCATCGCCGCCGTCACGGCCGGGATCATCCTCGGCTACCGCTCGCCCCGGATCCTTTCGCCCGAGACGCGGCTTCTGGCGACGTCCGCATGGGAGATGCTGACGTTCGTCCTCAACGGCTTCGCCTTCCTCCTCGTCGGTCTGGAAGTCCGGCCCGTCCTGGCGACCATCGAGCGCCCGCTCCCGGAGCTCGTCGTCGGCGCGATCGCGGTCAGCGTCGCCGTCATCGGGGCGCGCGCGGCGTGGGTCTACGGCGCGCTCTACCTGCCGCACCTCGTGGCCCGGTTCCGGGGTAGGCCGTCGAAGGCGATGCGGCCGGCCGTGCCGCTGGTGGTGTCGTGGGCCGGGATGCGGGGCGCGATCTCGCTGGCCGCGGCGCTCGCCCTGCCCGCCACGTTCGAGGACCGGAACCTCATCCTCATCCTCACGGCGGTGGTCATCGCGGTCACGCTCCTCGGGCAGGGCCTGACACTTCCGCTCGTCGTCCGGCTGGTGGAGCTGCCGCCGGGCACGATCGACGTCGAGGAGGAGACGCTCGCGCGGAACCGCCAGACGGAGGCCGCCCTGGCCCGCCTCGACGAGCTCGGCGAGGAGTGGGCCGGCCACGCCCCGCTCATCGAGAACCTGCGCGGGCGCTATCGGCACCGCCTCGAGCACCTGCCCGACGAGGACGAGTCGGGCGAACGGATCATGAGCCCCGAGCGCCAGCAGGAGCTCGACGAGCACCATCTGATCTCGACCGCGGTCATCGCCGCCGAACGCGAGACGCTCATCGGCCTTCGCGACCGGGCCGAGATCAGCGATGCGGTCCTGCGTCGCCTCGAGCGCGAGCTCGACCTGGAGGAGGCCCGCCTCGAGGTGGAGCTCTAGACCGCCTCGGCGAGGGGTTCGCCGAACTGACTGTTGTAGAGCCCGGCATAGAAGCCGGCATGCGCGAGCAGCTGCTCGTGCGTGCCCTGCTCGACGATCCGACCGTGGTCCATGACCAGGATCTCGTCCGCGTCCCGGATCGTGGACAGGCGGTGCGCGATGACGAACGTCGTCCGGCCCTCCATCAGCCGGTCCATCGCCCGGCGGATGAGGACCTCGGTCCGGGTGTCGACCGACGACGTGGCCTCGTCGAGGATGAGGATCGGCGGGTCGGCGAGGAACGCCCGGGCGATCGTCAGCAGCTGCTTCTCACCTGCCGAGAGGTTCGGCGCATCGTCGTCGACGATCGTGTCGTAGCCGTCGGGGAGCGTCCGGACGAAGTGGTCGACGTGGGCCGCCTCCGCCGCGCCGACGACGTCGGCATCGGTCGCGCCGTCGCGGCCGTAGGCGATGTTCTCCCTGATCGTGCCGTGGAACAGCCACGTGTCCTGGAGGACCATGCCGAAGGTCCGCCGGAGGTCGTCCCGGGTCAGGTCCCGGGTGTCGATCCCGTCGATCGCGATCCGGCCCCCGTCGATCTCGTAGAAGCGCATGAGGAGATTGACGAGGGTCGTCTTGCCGGCACCTGTTGGGCCGACGATCGCGACCCGCTCGCCGGCGTCGGCATGGAGGCTCAGGTCCTCGATGAGCGGCCGCTCCGGCATGTAGCGGAAGGAGACGTCCTCGAAGGCGACCTCACCGCGGGCCCGACCGAGGGTCCGTGGCTCGACCGGATCGGCCACCTCCTCGGGCTCGTCGAGCAGCTCGAAGACCCGTTCGGCCGACGCGACGGCCGACTGGAGGATGTTGACGACGCTGGCCGTCTGAATGATCGGGAACGTGAACTGGCGCGAGTACTGGATGAAGGCGATGACGTCGCCGAGCGACATCTGGCCGGCGGCCACGCGGAGGCCGCCGATAACGGCGATGGCGACGTAGTTGAGGTTCGAGATGAAGTTCATCGCCGGCTGGATCATCCCGGAGATGAACTGGGCCCGGTAGCTGGCCTGGTAGAGCTTGTCGTTCTCGCGGTCGAAGCCCTCGATCGCCTCGGCCTGCCGGCCGAAGACCTTCACGATCGCGTGCCCCGTGTGCATCTCCTCGACGTGGCCGTTGAGCGAGCCGGTCGAGGCCCACTGGGCCACGAACTGGCGCTGCGAACGGCTCGCGATGAGGACCGTCACGACGAGCGACGCCGGCACCGCGAGGAGCGACAGCACGGCCAGGACCGGGCTGATCGTGAGCATGACGATCAGCACGCCGATCACGGTCAGGATCGAGGTGATCAGCTGGGTCAGGCTCTGCTGGAGCGTCTGGCCGATGTTGTCGATGTCGTTCGTGACCCGGCTCAGCAGGTCACCGCGGGGATGGTTGTCGAAGTACCTGAGGGGCAGCGTGGCGAGCTTGCGATCGACGTCCGTCCGGAGCCGGTAGACGGTTCGCTGGGTCACGCCGGCCATCACGTAGGCCTGGATCCAGCTGAAGACCGCCGAGAGGACGTACAGGCCAACGAGCAGCCCGAGGATCTGGGCCAGCGCCCCGAAGTCGATGCCGAGGCCGGGCGTGAGCCGCATCCCCGAGAGCATGTCGGCCAGCTGACCCTGACCCGCCGCTCGCAGCCCAGCCTCGACCTGGTCCTGGCTGACTCCTCGGGGCAGGTTTTTCGAGACGACGCCTTCGAAGATGATGTTCGTCGCGTTGCCGAGGATCTTCGGGCCGAGGATCGCAAAGAGGACGCTCAGGAACGCGAGAACCACCACCGCCCCGATGTTCGGCGCCTCGGGCCGGAGGCGGCCGACGAGCCGCTGGAAGGAGCCCCGGAAATCGCGGGCCTTCGCCGGCGGCATCCCCATGCCCATCATGCCCATGCCGCCACGGCGCGGTCCTCCGCCGCGTCCGGGGCCGCTCATGCCGCCGCCTCCGCCTCGGTGAGCTGCGAGTAGACGATCTCCTGGTAGGTCGCGTTCGTCGCCAGCAGCTCGGCGTGTGTGCCGGTACCGACGACCCGGCCGGCATCGAGGACGACGATCCGGTCGGCGTTCATGACGCTCGCGATCCGCTGGGCGACGATGATCTGGGAGACACCGGTCAGCGACCGCCGGAGGGCGAGGCGGAGCCGCGACTCGGTCCCGAAGTCGAGGGCGCTGAAGGCGTCGTCGAAGAGATAGACCTCGGCCCGCTTGACCACCGCCCGGGCGATCGCCAGACGCTGGCGCTGACCGCCCGACACGTTCGTCCCGCCCTGGGCGATCTCGGCGTCGAGGCCGCCCATCTCCTCCACGAAGTCGCGGGCCTGGGCGATCTCGAGCGCGGTCCACAGCTGCTGATCGGTCGCGGCCTGGTCGCCGTAGCGGAGGTTGCTGGCGACCGTGCCGCTGAACAGGAACGCCCGCTGGGGGACGACGCCGAGGCGGGCCCACAGGTCGGCACGGTCCATCTCGCGGACGTCGACGCCGTCGACGCGGACGCTGCCGGAGCGGGCGTCGTAGAAGCGCGGGATCAGGTTGAGGAGCGTGGTCTTGCCGCTGCCCGTGCTGCCGACGACCGCGGTCGTCTCGCCGGGCCGGGCGACGAGCGACACGTCGCGCAGGACGGGCTCCTCGGCCCCCGGATAGCCGAACGTCACGGACTCGAGCTCGACGAGGCCGCGCGGCGCGGCGCCCGGCTCGGGGATCACGGGCCGCTGCGGATCGCGGATCGAGGGCTCGGTCAGGAGGACCTCCTGGATCCGTCCGGCGGAGACCGCGGCCCGCGGCACGAACACGAACATGAAGACGGCCATGAGGACCGCGAACAGGATCTGCATGAGGTACTGGAGGAACGCGGTCAGGTTGCCGATGGGCATGCCGCCGGTCTCCACACGTCCGGCACCGAACCACATGACGGCGACCGTCGAGAGGTTGAGGATCGCGGTCATCGTCGGGATCGTGATCGCGAAGAGGCGGTTGACCGACAGCGACGTCTCGAACAGGTCGCGGTTGGCGTCGTCGAAGCGCTCCTCCTCGTGGCGGCTGCGGACGAACGCCCGAATGACGCGGACGCCGGCCAGCGTCTCCCGCATCACCTGGTTGATCCGGTCGAGCTTGACCTGCATCGCCCGGAACAACGGGACGGCGCGGCGCATGACGGTCCCGATCACGAGCGCCATCAGCGGCAGGATCACGATCAGGAGCCCCGACAGCGGGACGTCCTGCTCGATGGCGAGGATGATCCCGCCGACCGCCAGGATCGGTGCCGAGACCATGACCGTCAGGGCCATGAAGACCAGCATCTGGACCTGCTGGACGTCGTTCGTGTTGCGGGTGATGAGCGAGGCCGGCCCGAAGCGATTGACCTCGACCTGGCTGAACGCCTCGACCTGACGGAAGATCGCGCTGCGGACGTCGCGCCCGAAGCCCATCGCCACGCGCGCGCCCCAGTAGACGCCGATGACGGCCGCGATCCCGTTGAGCAGCGTGACGAGCAGCATGAAGCCGCCCGTCGAGAGGATGAAGCCGTTGTCGCCCTTGGCGATGCCGTCGTTGATGATGTCGGCGTTGAGGGTCGGCAGGTAGAGGTTCGCGATCGCCTGGACGAAGAGCAGGACGAGGACGAGCGCGAGCTGCGCCGCGTAGGGCCGAAGGTAGGTTCGGAGCAGACCGATCATTCGCGCCCGCCGTCGTCCATCGGATCGTCCTCGCCGTCGGCCTCGCCCAGGTCGTCGGCGAGCACGCGGTAGATGCTCCGACGGGCATCGACGAGGATCCGCCGGACCTCGCCGCGAGCCGCGGTCGAGCCGTCTCGCTGGACCTGTGCGGCCGTGGCCACGAGCGCGATTGCCAGTCGACGCAGGTCGGCGTCGTTTCGCTGGTCTCGCTCCGCCGTCCATGGCCCCGGGGCGGCCTCGTCGGCCGCGGACCGACCGTCGTCGGTGAGCGTGTACGTCCGGCGGCCGTCGACCTCCTCGCTGCGGACGAGGCCCTCGTCCTCGAGCTGCTGGAGCGTCGGGTAGACCGAGCCGGCGCTCGGTCGCCAGCGGCCGCCGCTCTCGTCCTCGAGCTCCTGGATCACCTGGTAGCCGTGCATCGGCCGATCCCGGAGGGCGCGCAGGATGAGCGGGCGGACGTCGCCGCGACGAACCGCCGGGCGGTGGCTCCGGAACGGATCGAGCCACTCGCGGAGCGAGCGCGCGGCGCGCGGATCGATCATGGCGTCGCGGTGGTGGCCGCGCGGGATGCCGTGATGATGGGGAGCGTGGTGGCGGGCGGCTCGGTCGAACATCGTGGGGGTCCTCGAGTGATGCGCTAGCTCACGTTGCGTCACGATATATCGCCAGACGATCCGTCGTCAACGGTCCGAAGCCGCGCCATCTCCGCCCGCGCCCGCCGCATGGCGCGGTGGCCGACGAGGAGGCCACGGAGCGCCTCGTCGTCGAGGTGCTCGAGAAGCGACACGAGCGCCTGTCGACGCCGCTCGTCGATCACGCCGAAGACCGCGGCGGCGCGATCGGTCGGGTGGACGAGGACGACCCGGCGATCCGTCTCGCCGTGCCTCCGTTCGACGAGCCCGCGCTTCTCCATCCGATCGACGATCCCCGTCGCGCTCGCGACCGACACGTCGAGCGCCTCGGCGAGGCGGCTCATCGGCAGCGGCCCATCGACCTCGAGGATCGAGATCACGTTGAGGTGGAGGAGGCTGAAGGCGTTCTGGTGGAGGCGGCGGAAGGCGCCGATGAACTCCCGCGGGTTCCAGGCGAGCAGCTCGTCCTCGACCGCGCCGAGGAGCTGGTCGCGGGTCGTCGGCGCATCGCTTTCAGTTGCGCTGATATTCAATGTCACGCTGACAGTCTATGCCACCCGAAGGACGGCCGCAGGCGCAGGCGTGCGTCTCGCGTGAGCGACCGCCCGGCCGCAAGCTGCTCACGCTACCGTTCGGGCGGTTGCGCGACTGGTGTCGGGAGGTCGAGGTGTCGTACACGGCAGAGACCGGCGAGCAGAGCGCGCGCTATGTCGGCGCCGGGGACGCCCGCCGGATCGAGTTCCGGTCCGGGACCGTCGGTCGGCTCGTCGCGCCCGGGTCCGCGACCGACGGCCGCTACGGGCTCTACCGCTGGGACATGCCGGCCCGCGCCGGCGGGGCCGACCCCCACTTCCACCGGTCCTTCTCCGAGGCCTTCTTCGTGGTGGCCGGCACGGTGGCGCTGTACGACGGAACGCGCTGGATCGAGTCGAACGTCGGCGACTTCGTGTACGTGCCCGAGGGCGGGATCCACGGCTTCCGCAACGACTCGGACGACGCGGCCTCGATGCTCATCCTGTTCGCTCCGGGCGCGCCCCGCGAGCAGTACTTCGAGGAGCTCGCCGAGATCGGCTGGTCCGGTCGCTCGATGACCGACGAGGAGCGGACGGCGTTCCTGGCCCGTCACGACCAGTACATGATCTGACCGGCGGCGGCCGTTACCCTTCGCCGCGACCAGCCCACCCCGGAGGCCGACGATGCCGACCCTGCGCGAGATCCAGCAGCCGATCAAGGAGCGCTACCGGGACGAGCCGGGCGCCGCCCGGATCACGCTCGGCGCCAGCGGCAGCACGACCGAAGGCGCGATGAGCTGCTCGGTGGACATCGGCCGGGCGATCTACGCCGCCCAGGCCCACACCGGCGTCGGGGGAGCGGGGACGGCGGCCTGCTCGGGCGACCTGCTGCTCGGCGCCCTCGCGGCATGCGCTCAGCTCACGTGTCAGATGGTCGCCGCGAACATGGGCCTCGACGGCGTCGGCGTCGCGGTCGAGGTCGAGGGCGATCTCGACCTGCGGGGAACGCTCGGCACGGCCGACGTGCCCGTCGGCTTCGAGGCGATCCGCGTCCGCTTCTCGCTGACCGGGACGGCCGGCGTGCCGCCGGATCGGCTCGAGCGTCTTCGCGATCGGGCCGAGCGGTACTGCGTCGTCCTCCAGACGCTGGTCACGCCCCCCGCCATCGAGGCGAGCTGGAGCGAGGCCTAGCCGGCGACCGTTCGCACCCAACGATAGCCGAGCGCCGGCAGCTCGAACCGCTCCCCGAGGCGGCGCGGCGGGCGCCCCCGGCCGTCCGGCGCGACCGGAAAGACCGTCTCGATCTCGCCGTCCCTGAGCTCCTCCGGCACGAGCACCTCGACCGCCTCGTCGGCGAGGTTGTGGAACACGCCGATGTGCCCCCGTTCGGCCTCGTAGATGAGCGCCGAAACGGACGCGCGGCCGGGATCGACGACCCGCCACGCCGCCCAGCCGAGCTCGGGTGTCGAGCAGCGGGCCCTGATCAGGCCGCGGAACCAGGCGAGGAATGAGTTCCGATCGCGCTCCTGGGCGGCGACGTTCAGCCGCCTGTAACCCCACGGCCCGTCCGGCCGGGGCGGGCGGACGATCCTGTCGGGCGGCGCCTTCGAGAACCCGCCCGCGCGCCCCCCGGTCCATTGCATGGCCGTCCGGACGCTCCACCGCTCGGGCTTCGAGAGGTCGTCCCCGAGCCCGATCTCGTCGCCGTAGGCGAGGAGCGGAACGCCCGGCATCGCGAAGAGGAGGCTCCACGCGAGCTCCAGCCACCGCCGATCGCCCCGGAGCATGCTCGCCACTCGCCGCCGCAGGCCCCGCTCGTAGATGAAGCTCGTCGGCTCGCCGTCGAACGCGGCCACCACGTCGTCGCGCTCGTCGTCGGCCAACCGGGCGAGGCTCAGCTCGTCGAGGTTTCGCAGAAAGTTGACGTAGCCGGTGCCGGGTCGCGGAGGGTGGAGCCGGCTCAGTCCACGCCGGATCAGATCCGCGGAGTGCCGGGCGAGGGCCAGGAAGAGCTCCTCGGCGAGATAGAAGTCGAGGACGAGGTCCATCTCGTCGCCCTTGCCGAAGAACCAGTGGTACTCCTCGGGCGGCACGTCGGCCTCGGCCATGAGCGCGACCGGCGGGTCGAGCTCTTCCGCGTGGCGCTTGAGGTGTCGGAGCGGACCGTCATCGCCCCGCCGCCGATTGGGGCGGTTGACCATCGGCGCGGCGCAGTCGACGCGGAAGCCCGCGACGCCACGGGCGGCCAGGTCGCGCACGATCGAGCTGAACTCGCGGCGAACCGTCGGATCGTCGACGTTGAGGTCCGGCTCGAACGAGTAGAAGAGGTGGCGGTACCACTCGTCCGTGAGCTCGTCGTACGACCAGACGCTCGTCTCGGGACCCGGAAACGCGGGCCGGATCCCGTCGTCGGCCGGCTCGCGAGCCCAGAGGTAGCGCGACCGCTCGGGTGCGTCGCGGCCGTGCCGCCCGGCGAGGAACCACGGATGCTGGTCGGAGGTGTGGTTCGGGACGAGCTCGAGGACGACGCGGAGTCCACGCCGGCCGGCGGCGTCGATCAGCCGGTCGAGTCCGGCGTCGCCTCCCCAGCGCTCGTCGATGCGGCGGTGGTCGATGACGTCGTAGCCGTTGTCCCGCTCGCCGGACACGTACGTCGGCGTGAGCCAGAGGCAGCCGACACCGAGCGAGGCGAGATAGTCGAGATGCTCGGTGATCCCGTCGAGGTCACCGAGCCCGTCGCCGTTCGCGTCGGCGAACGCCGAGACCTGGATGCCGTAGATCACCGTCTCGAGGAACCACGGCCGGGCGGGCGCCATCGGCCCGATCGTGCGGGCCTGCCGCAGCCGGCCGTGCGCGGGTCGTGAGGCGCGGGCTTGCAGGTCTGTCGCGACGCGAGGCCGCAGCCGTCGAGGAGGCGCCGCAGGAGGCGCCGGACGGCCGAGGAACACGTGGGACAATGCGGGTCCGGACGCGGAGCTACGAGCCATGACCGAGGTCGTCGAACAGGCCCTCGCGCAGCGAGCCGGATCCGTCGAGATCGACCACGTCCTGGTCGCCGCGCCCGATCTCGCGACTGCGGCCGCCGACTTCGCGCGCAGCGGGCTGGCCTCGATCGAGGGCGGCCGTCACGCCGCCTGGGGCACCGCAACCGGATCGTCCCACTCGGCGGGACGTACATCGAGCTGATCGGGATCGTCGATGCTGGGCTCGCGGCCACGACGGCGATGGGTCGCTGGATCGCCGCGACGCCTCCCGGCCGGCCGATGGGCTGGGTCGTCCGGACGGCCGACATCGACGCGATCGCCG
>DASXWX010000364.1:0-3869 GCA_036503395.1 Candidatus Limnocylindrales bacterium | reverse complement strand
CATGACGGCCGGGATTCCGGGGGATCGAGGAGCGTACCGCCGGCTCCGTCGGGGTTGTCGGTCGGACGTCGGTGGCCATTCGCGGAGTCTACCCGCGCCGGCCTCGTCGGCCCGTTGGAATCGGGATCGTCAGGGGATCGGCGCGAGCCCCAGGAGCGTGCTCCGGATGATCGGGTCGCCGGCCGGCCGATGAGCGTTGAAGACCGCCACGAATACGTCGCCCGAGACCGTTTTCGTCCGGCCGCCGTCCCCGATGAGCGTCACGCTGATGAGCCGGCCCGAGACGCCGCGGTTCGAGAGATCGAGCGCAACGACGGACCCGACATCGGTCCGGCTGTCGGCCGCGAAGATCGACTGGACGGTTGCGCGATCGTAGGTGCCGGTCTGCCACGTCGCGTAGGGCGACGCCGCATCGTAGGACGAGCCGTCGGCGGTCCGGTCGGGCGAGCCGCGGAGGTAGCTGACGGCGCCCGCGACCTTCGCGCCGGTGCTCGAGACGAAGACGTTCTCGTTGTTCTCCGTCCAGCCGCCGTCCGCCGAGTGGTACATCGTGTTCGCGACCGCGCCGCCGCTCGTGACGACCTCGCCGGCGGTCGCGGCCACCGCCGCGTCGGTCGTGTCCCGCTCGGCGAGGACGCCGAGGTAGACCTGCGAGCGGGTGTCGTCATGGAGGTCGTAGCGGCCGGTGCCTGGATGGAGCCGGTAGTCGGCGTAGGACCGCGCCGCGATCGCCTGGGCGCGGAGCGCCGCATGCGGCCACGACGCGGGGCTCTCGGCCGGGACCACGCCGCGGAGATACGACTCCATCGGCAGGAGGTTGACGACGTTCACGGTGGTGGTCGCCACGACGTGGAGGACGCCCCGGTACGTGTCCCGGGAGCTCGGCTTCGACCAGACCTGGAGCGTCGTCGTGTCGGAGGCCGGCCGAAGTCGCAGGTTGCCGTCGGTGGAGCCCTTGTAGAGGCTCGAGCCGTCCGGGGCGTCCACGATCGCCTTCCAGGTGGTTGCTCCGTCCGAGACCGACGGCACGAGCCGGAGCCGCGCGTTCGCCGGGAACGTTCCGGCGATCCCGTCGATCGTCCACGGGCCATTGCGACCGTAGAAGGTCGCCGGGCTCGTCGTCGTCGCCGCGTAGTCCTCGAGGACCAGGACGCGGACCTGCGGATTGCCGACGCTGCCGATCGCGGTCTTCGCGAAGTAGTGCGCCAGGATCGTCCTGGCGCTCTGCCCCGCCTTCGCCCGCCCGTACGCCCCGTACTGCGACAGCCCGACGCCGTGGCCCCAGCCGCGGCCGTAGAACGTGACGCGCGACGGAAGGGTCGCGACGCCGGGCGTGGGAGTCGGAGTGGGAGTCGGAGTGGGAGTCGGGGTCGGCGTGGGAGTCGGGGTCGGCGTGGGCGTGGGCATGGGAGTCGGGGTCGGGCTGGGCGTCGGGCTCGGGGTGGGCGTGGGCGTCGCGCCCACCACCGGTGCGCTCGTGCTCGGCTCGGCGGTCGGGCTCGTCGTCGGGGTGGGAGTCGGCGCGGGCGTCGTCGTCCCGATCGAGACACGGTGGAACAGCCCGGCGGCGCCGTAGACGTAGCGGACGCCGTATTTCTCGCGGACGGACTTCTTTCGCACGACGCTGATCCGCCACCAGCCGTGGCCCGAGTCGCGCGATCCCGTGCAGCGGGTGGTCCATCGGCCGCCTCGAACCCGCTCGACGGCGGTGACGCGGACCCCTTCGGAGATCCGTCCGAGCGTGGTCGCCGTCGCCGACGGTTTCGATCGCAAATTGACGCCGTCGCACGAAGCCGCAAGCCGGGTCGTCGCGCCGAGTGTCGCCGTCGTCGTCACGAGCGTCGCGATCACGGCGAGGGCGGCGGCGACGGCCACGAGCCACGAATGGCTCGCGGGGACGCGGGACGTTGGGCGGTGCATCTACGCGAGCATCATGGCCGCCGACACGACGTCCCACGACCCGATGGTGCCCCCCGACACCACTAGTTCGTCCCCCTCCGAGTCAGCTGCGGCGGGCACTGCCGAGGCGCCGTCATGCGCCATCCACCCGCCTCGGGCATCATGGCCGCGATGCCACTCCGCCTCCTCGGCTGTTGCGCGTGTCCGAAGCGGGTCCAGGATCCGCTCTCCGGGTGCGCCTCAGCGCGGCGAGGCGGATCGCCCGCGTAGAGCAACTGCCGGATCCCGGCCCCGCGGCGCCGCCGTCGATCTTCCTCTCTCGCATCGACGGAGCAACCAGTGGCAATCGCGACCCCCACCTCTGAATACGCGCGTGCCCTCGCCGAGAACGAGCGCTACGCGGCGCAGTTCAATCGCTCGGCCCTGCCGATGCCGCCTGGACGCAAGCTCGCGGTCATCGCCTGCATGGATGCCCGCCTGACGGTCGAGGACGCGCTCGGCCTGAGGACGGGCGACGCCCACGTGATCCGAAACGCAGGTGGCCTGGCCAGCGACGACGCGATTCGCTCGCTCGTCATCAGCCAGGAGCTCCTCGGAACGGAGGAGGTGCTCGTCATCGGGCATACCGACTGCGGCATGCTCACGTTCCAGGACGAAGCGGTCCAGCGCGACCTCGCCGAGCGGACGGGAGCGGACCCCGATCTCCCGCTCGGGGCGTTCAGCGACCTCGAGCGGAGTGTCCGCGAACAGGTCGACCGCATCCGCGACCATCCCTGGACGAAGGACGTCCCGGTCCATGGGCTCGTCTTCCACACGGAGTCGGGTCGCCTGCGCGAGGTCGTCTGAGGCGCTGAGCGTCTCAGGACGCGGCGCAGCCGCGAGCACCCGAGGGCGCGAGCCGGCGATGTCCGGCTCGCGCGCTTACCCTCGTCGCCGTGCAGGAAGGCGGCGTGATGCAGGCGATCGTGGTGACCGACAGGGCCGCGGGCCCGGCCGGGATGAGGCTCGTGGAGCGCCCGAAGCCCTCCGCGGCGATCAACGACGTCATCGTCGAAGTCCATGCATCGGGCTTCGTGCCGACCGAGGTGGAGTGGTCCTCGACCTGGACCGACCGTGCCAATCGTGACCGAACGCCGTCGATCGTCGGGCATGAGCTGGCCGGGGTGGTCACGGCCCTCGGTTATGGCACGACCGGGCTGTCGCTGGGGCAGCGGGTGTTCGGGATCAGCGATTGGCATCGAGACGGCACGCTCGCCGAGTTCGTGGCCGTCGAGGCACGAAACCTCGCACCACTGCCGGGCGACGTCGACGACACCGTCGGCGCGAGCCTGCCGATCTCCGGGCTCACCGCGTGGCAGGGCCTGTTCCAGCACGGCCGCCTCCAGGCCGGCCAGACTGTCCTCGCCCACGGGGCTGCCGGTGCCGTCGGGACGATGGTCACTCAGCTCGCGCGCGAGGCCGGCGCCTACGTCGTCGGCACGGGACGCGGCGCCGACCGCGACAAGGCGCTCGATTTCGGCTCGCACGAGTTCGTCGATCTCGACAACGACCGACTGGAGGACGTGGGCGAAGTCGACCTCGTCTTCGACGTGATCGGCGGCGACATCCAGAAGCGATCGGCACGCCTGATCCGCGCCGGAGGCACGCTCGTGACCGTCACCGGGCCGGCCGACGCGCGGCCGGAAAACGGTCTCGCGATCGACTTCGTGGTGGAGTCCGATCGAGCTCAGCTCACGGAGATCGTCCAGCGCGTTCGCGACGGACGACTACGCCCGAACATCGGCACCGTCGCGACCCTCGACGAGGCCGTCGCCGCCCTCAACCCGACCGAGCGACGCACGGGAAAGACGATCATCCGCGTTCGTCGGTAGGAGTCCGGCACGAGGGCGGGTCGCGGCGGGTGTCGCCGGTCGTACGCTACGACGGTGACCGAGTACTCGCCGTCGGAGGCCGCGGCGCGCGCGGGAGTC
>DASXWX010000363.1:0-3245 GCA_036503395.1 Candidatus Limnocylindrales bacterium | reverse complement strand
CGCCAGGGACGCGACGCCCTCGATCCGCAGCCACGCCAGCCGCCGCCAATCCTCGTCCCAGCGGTCGACGAGCACGTTGACGCGTGGCCGCGCGAGGAGGTCGCGAACGCGGGCGAGTGCGAGCGGGTCGGCCACCGACTTCGGCTTCTCGTCGACGGGCGACACGATGACCGGCCGCCCCTCTGTGTCGTCGGCGGACGAGAGAACGAAGCAGATCGGCACGAGCCGCGGTCGGCCGGCCGGACCGACGGTCGCGAGGATCGCCCGGCGAGCCTCGGCGAGGAACCGGCGCTCCGAGGGCGTCAGCGGGGAGTCGCGGTCGTCGCGCCGACCGTTCCCGGCCACCGCGTCGATGCCGAGCGCATCAGCCGCCGCCACGGGATCACGACCGCCTCGAACAGCGCGATCGCCCAGAAGACGAGCGTGAGCGGGTCGTCCTGGAGCCACGCGACCAGCAGGTCGACGCTGTCGCCCGGCGATGTGAACAGCGGAAGCGAAACGCCCGCCCCGGCGTCGGCGAGGACGTCGTTCACGAGCCGGACGGCAATCAGGTACTGGGCGACCCCCAGGGCGACGAGCGTCCAGGCGACCGAAACGACCACCAGCGCCATCGACCGTCGGCCGGCAGCGAGGACCACCGCCTGGCCGACGATCCAGCCGACGGCGATCGCGACGATCCCGGACTGGATGTGGGTCGCCGTGACGACGAGGTACCAGACTGCCGCCGAGACGATCGCGCCGATCGCGCCGCCGACGATCCCGCCGAACAACCCGAGGCCGTCACCGCCCTGGTCGGCCGTGCCGACGGCCGGCTGGAGCGGGCCGGACGTCGTCGCGGAATCTGCTCCGGCCAGGAACATGCCGCCGGGTGCCGCTGAGGCGGGCGTCGACGGCGCAAATCCGGGCGACGCGGGTGCCGGGGATGGGGCCGTGGATGACGAGGCCGGAGCGGAGGGCGGGACGGGCGACGAGCCGGCCGTCGCGGCGTCGAAGGGCGCATACGGCGCGTGACAGCTGTAGCACTCCTTCGCTCGCCCACGATTGAGCGATCGGCAGGACGGACACACCCAGTAATCGTTCACCCAGGCTCTCCCTCGACGGCGGTGCGGGCGTCAGTGTCCCGGGTCACGTGCCGCATGACAAGGCACCCATCCGCACCGAACGACCCGATTAGACTGCGCTCGATGGCCCCGTCGGACGTCGCTCGCGCCACGGAACCGCCGTCCGGCGCCGACGCGCTGGCTGAGTCGGCGGCGGCCGCGCCCGCTCGCCACATCTCCAGCACCCGTGTCGTCGCCGTCAGGGGGTCCGAGCTCGAGATCCGGGCCGACCGGGTCGTGGCGGAGGAGCCGCTCGAGATCCGCGCCGCGGGACCGGGCCAGGAGCCGATCGCGGTCGCGGTCACGATGCGGACGCCGGGCCACGAGGCGGAGCTCGCGGTCGGCTTTCTGCGGACCGAAGGCCTGATCGGCGAGGGCGACGTCGTCCGCGTCCGGTACGGCGATCCGTCACGCCTGTCCGCTCCGGACGACACCGTCGTCGTCCACCTCCGCGACCGCTTCGATGCCTCGCGCGTCGCCGAGCGCCAGTTCGTCGCGACCGCGTCGTGCGGGATCTGCGGCAAGGCCTCCATCGATGAGGTCGCCGTCCGCTGCGAGCCCCTGCCTGAGGGGCCCGTCGTCTCGCGTTCGGTGATCCTGGCTCTGCCGGAGGCGCTCCGCGCCGAGCAGCGCGCGTTCGATGCGACGGGCGGTCTCCACGCCGCGGGATTGTTCGGCGCCGACGGAAGCGTCGTCGCGGTCCGCGAGGACGTCGGTCGGCACAACGCGCTCGACAAGGTCGTCGGCTCGCAATACGTCGCCGGTCGCCTGCCGCTCCACGACCGCCTCCTCATGGTCAGCGGCCGCGTCAGCTTCGAGATCGTGCAGAAGGCCGCGGTGGCGGGGATCCCCGTCGTCGCAGCAGTCTCCGCGCCTTCGTCGCTGGCGATCGACGCCGCCGACCGACTCGGCGTGACGCTCGTGGGCTTCCTCCGCGGCGACGGCTTCAACGTCTACGCCCACGACCGCCGGATCGACCTTTCCGACCTCCTGTCGCACTGACCGATGGCCACGCTCGCGCCCGTCCGCCGCCTCAAGGGGCCCCGGCGCCCGAAGCCGTCGCTGTGGGTGAGTCCCGTCCCCTACGGGCTCGGTCAGCAGCACCCGAACCACTACCTCGACATCCTCCACACGATCCGCGAGAACTGGCGCCATCCGCTCTACGCCTGGCGGATCCTCTCGAAGGGCGTCTGCGACGGCTGCGCCCTCGGCGTCGCCGGGTTCCGCGACTGGACGATCGACGGCGTCCACCTCTGCACGACCCGCCTCCACCTCCTCCGGACGAACACCATGGACGCCCTCCCGGATCGCGCGCTCGGGGACGCGGCCGCGCTGCGCGAGCGTTCGGGCGCCGAGCTGCGGGAGCTCGGCCGCATCGGACATCCGTACGTCCGCCGCCACGGCGAGGCCGGCTTCAGGCGGGCGACCTGGGACGACGCGCTCGGGATCGCGGGTGACGGCATTCGCGCGGCGCGGGCGGCCGGTCGAACGCACGACGGCCACGACCGCTTCGGCTTCTACCTCACGAGCCGCGGCATCACGAACGAGGTCTACTACGTCGCCCAGAAGGTGGCCCGTTTCCTCGGCACGAACAACGTCGACAACGCGGCCCGGGTCTGCCATGCGCCGTCGACGGGCGCGCTCAAGGCGGCCATCGGCGCGGCCGCGACCACGATCAGCTACACCGACCTGTTCGCGGCCGATCTCGTCGTCTTCTTCGGGGCGGACGTCGCGAACGCCCAGCCGGTCGTCATGAAGTACCTCTACCTGGCCCGCAAGAACGGGCTCAGGGTCGCCGTCGTCAACCCGTTCCGGGAGCCGGGGCTCGACCGCTACTGGGTCCCCTCGAACCTCGAGAGCGCCCTGTTCGGAACGCGGATGACCGACGAGTGGTTCGCGGTTCACACCGGCGGCGACGTCGCCTTCCTCGACGGCGTCCTCAAGTGCCTCATCGCCCGCCGCGGCGTGGACGAGGCCTTCGTCCGCGAGCACACGACCGGCTGGGACGATCTCGCGGCGACGCTCGACCGTCTCGCGTTCGACGACCTCGAGCGCTGGTCGGGCGCGACGAGGGCGGACATGGAGCGTTTCGCCGACCTCTACGCCTCGTCGCGGTCGACCATCCTCGTGTGGTCGATGGGGATG
>DASXWX010000362.1:0-1574 GCA_036503395.1 Candidatus Limnocylindrales bacterium | reverse complement strand
GCCTCGTCGGCGAATCCGGCTGCGGCAAGTCGACGCTCGGGAAGACGCTCATCCGGCTCCAGCCGCCGACGGCCGGCAAGGCGAAGCTGGCCGGCGAGGATGTCTTCGCGAAGTCGGGGCGCGACCTGAAGCGGCTGCGGCGGCGGATGCAGATCATCTTTCAGGACCCCGTCGGATCGCTCAATCCGCGGATGCCCGTCTCCGACATCATCGGCGAGGGCCTGCTGGCCCAGGCCGATTCCCACAACGGCTGGGGCAGCCGGCGCGTCCGCGACAAGCGCGTCGAGGACTCGCTCGAGGCGGTCGGCCTTCGGCGCGACTACACCCGCCGCTATCCCCACGAGTTCTCGGGCGGCCAGCGCCAGCGCATCGGGATCGCCCGCGCCCTCGCCCTCGACCCCGAGTTCGTGATCTGCGACGAGCCGGTCTCGGCGCTCGACGTCTCGATCCAGAGCCAGATCCTCAACCTGCTCCTCGACCTCCGGCGCGAGTTCAACCTCACCTACCTGTTCATCGCCCACAACCTCTCGGTCGTCCAGTACATCAGTGACCGGGTCGGGGTGATGTATCTCGGCAAGCTCGTCGAGATGGCCGACGTGGACGAGCTCTACGCGAACCCCCGTCACCCCTACACGGTCGCTCTCCTGTCGGCCGTGCCGGACCCCGATCCGCGGATCCGCAAGAAGCGCCTCGTGCTGACGGGCGACGTCCCGTCGCCGGCCGCACCGCCCTCGGGCTGTCGCTTCCACACCCGCTGCTGGCTCTACGAGCGGCTCAACCGGCCCGAGAACTGCGTCACCGACGACCCGGCCTTCCGCGACATCGGCGACGGGCATCGCGTCGCCTGCCATTGGGCCGAGGAGATCCCGCAGAACCTGGTCGCCCAGGCCGTGCCGACGATCGAGACGAGCCAGCCGGCCGCGCCCGCCGCGCCGACCCCGGCCCGCGTGCCGACGCCGCCGACGGGTCCCGTCGCCGCGACGGCTGCGACCGATGGTGCCGCGCCGGCCCGCCCCGTTCCTCCCACCGGACCGGTCGTCGACCCGAGGTCGTGACCCGGCGACCCTCGCGCGCCGCGCTGTGCGGCCTGGCGATCCTCGCCCTCGTGCTCGACGCCTGCGGAGCGACGCCGAGCCCGTCCGCCGCCACCGTTGCTCCGGCGTCTCCCAGCTTGCCCGCAATCTCGGCGCCCGCTCCGTCCGTCGACTCGTCCGTGGCATCGAGCCCGGAACCGAGTCGCACGGCCGCGTCCGGATCGGCCCGGCTCTACGGCACCGCGTACCAGCCCGAGCCTGGCCGGACCGGTGGCGGGCTGGTCGTCGGCGACTGGCGCTCGATCACGAGCCTCAATCCGTACGCCCCGGCTGACCCCGTCAACGCCGAGGTCCTCGGCGCGACGACCCGGTCGCTGCTCGCGCTGACCAACGACGGCCGCTGGTCGACCGAGCTCGCGGCGGCGCCGATCGACGGCTCGAGCGTCACCCGCGACTCCGACGGGACCGGCTTCTTCGTCCGGGTCAGGCTGCGGCCCGGGCTCCGCTGGTCCGACGGCGAGCCGTTGACGATGAACGACT
>DASXWX010000361.1:0-9648 GCA_036503395.1 Candidatus Limnocylindrales bacterium | reverse complement strand
TATCCTGAGCCAGGATCAAACTCTCCGAAAGAGAATGCGCGAACCGAAGTTCGCAACAGTTCCGAAGGGTTCGACCACTCGCACATCCTTACCGGATTTCCTGCCACTCTTCAGTTGTTAAGGTGCAGCGCTGCGAGGCGCACGGGCCACCGGCGCAGAGCCCTAATGATGGGGCTTGCCGGCCATCGATGTCAATCGAGCGGGCCGTGGGGCCGGAGGCTTCCGACCCTCGCCGTCACCTCCCGTCGGGAGGCGGCACGGCGGCGTATCGTAGGCGACCCTGAGGGGGCTGTCAAACGTACGCGCGTGCGCGGGACAGCCAGATCATGCGCCGCCGGTGGTTGCGCGGTCAACGGCCAAAGCGACCATCTGTTCGCGGCTCGGAACCGCCCCGCCGATCAGATCGGGCTCGTCTCGACGAGCAGCACGAACGCCGCCCCCGACAGCCAGGCGAGGAGGGCGAGCTCGGGTGAACCGGTCACCCCGAGCGGACCAACGAGGACCGCGTAGAGGACCAGCCCGACGACGAGCGCGGCGGCGGCCTTCGCCAGGCGCAGGAGGATCTCCGCGACGAGATTGCTCACCGGCGGAGCAGCTCCGAATCGTCGGTCATGCGACGGAACGGCGGCCCTGGAGAGCGCGGATGAGGGTCACCTCGTCCGCGTACTCGAGATCGCCGCCGACCGGCAGGCCGCGCGCAATCCTCGTGACCGACCCCGCCACCCCCTCGAGTCGCTCCGCCAGGTACATCGCCGTCGCCTCGCCCTCGAGCGTCGGGTTCGTCGCCAGGATGACCTCGGCCAGCGGCGCCCCCTCCCGAGCGGCCGCATCCGCCCGCTCGAGGAGCTCGCGGACGCGGAGTCGCTCGGGGCCGATCCCGTCGATTGGTGAGATCGCGCCGTGGAGGACGTGGTAGAGACCACGGAACTCGCCGGTCCGCTCGAGTGCCAGGACGTCGAGCGGTTCCTCGACGACGCAGAGCCGAGCCTGGTCTCGCCCGGGGTCACGGCAGATGGGACAGAGCGGCGCGTCGCTGATGTTGAAGCAGCGCTCGCAGAAGACGACCTCGTCCCGGACGGCGACGAGCGCCGCCGCGAGCGCCCTCGCCTCGGCGTCGGGGGCCCGCAGCAGGTGGTACGTCAGCCGCTGCGCGGTCTTCGGGCCGACGCCGGGCAGGCGGCCGAAGGCCTCGATGAGGCGCGCGACGGGTTCGATCAGGACGGTCGACACGCGCCGGCCGGCTCAGAGGCCGGGGATCTTGAGGCCGCCGGTGACCCCGGCCAGCTTCGACTCCGCCAGCTGACGCGAGGCTCGCAGCGCGTCGTTGACGGCGGCGACGACGAGGTCCTGCAGCATCTCGACGTCGGAGGGATCGACCGCCGACGGCTCGATCGACAGCGACACGAGCTCCTGCTTGCCGGTGACGGTCGCCTTGACGGCGCCTCCGCCGGCCGAACCGTCGACGATGGTGGCTTCCAGCTCGGCCTGGATCCGGGCCATCTCCTGCATCTGCTGCTGGACCATGCGCTGCAGATTGCCCATGTTCATCGTGGTCTCTCCTCAGGCGTCGGGTCAGTGTCGCCCATCGGGCCCCGGGCTTGCGCGGGTCAGGACACCTCGCCGACGTCGACGAGATCGTCCGCAAAGATGCGACGAGCCTCGCTGAGCAGCCGGTCGCGATCGAGATCGTCCGGCAGCGGCGCGAAGACGTCGAGGTTGGTCGCCACGCAGCGGACGGCCACCGCCCGGCCGAGGAAGTGGCCGATCCCCTCCTCGAGATTCGTCCGGCGTCGCTCGGCGATGTCCTTGAGGAACGCCTTGGTCTCGGGAAAGCCGAGGGTCACGATATTCGCTTCGACCGCGATCGGCCGGGCCTCCGCCAACAGCGCCTTCGTCGGGGGGTGCTGCCCGAGCTCCGCGACGAGGTCGCGCCAGCCCGCGAGGAGCCGATCGAGGTCGGACGAGCCCGCGTCCGGTGGGCGATCGGCGGTTTCGGAGGGGGTCGGGGGAGGAGCGGCCGGATGTTGCCCGGCGTCGGCATCGGAGCGGGCGCGCCGCCGGCCACTCGGGGCGGGTGGCGCGGACGGCGGCGGGACGACACCCTGCGAGCGTTCGACGTCGGGCGACCGGTCCTCCGTCGCGGCGCGCTCGGGCCGCGCCGCGCGTTCGGTTCGGGCTGCGGCCTCGGCTCGGCTGACGGCAGCCGGCGCCGCAGCGGGGCGCGACAAAAGGACGAGCTCGAGCTGGAGGCGCAACCCGCCGGCACCGAGCGCAGTCGGGTCGATCGAGGCGAGGGCCCGAGCGGCTTCCGCAAGCGCGTCGATCCGCTGCGTCGGCGGACCGCCGAGCGCCGCGACGAGCTCGGCGCGGACGCGGTCGACCACCTGGTCGAGGAAGACGCGCAGGTCGCGGCCGCGCTCGTCGAGCTGGTCGAGGATCGACAGCCCCGCGAGCGGATCCGGCGCGGCGACGGCGTCGACGAAGCCGTTCACGGCGCTCGCCTCCGCGAGACCGAGGAGATCGCGGACGAACGACTCATCGACCTGCTCTGCGCCCGACGACAGGAGCTGGTCGAGGATCGACTCGGCGTCGCGCATTCCGCCGGCCGCCTGCTCGGCGACGAGCCGGATCGCCTCGTCGGTCGCCGCGCGGTCGTCCGCGGCGAGGATCGAGCGAAGCTTGCCTTCGATCTCGGGGACGGTCAGGCGACGGAAGTCGAACCGCTGAAGCCTCGATATGACGGCCGGTCGGATCTGAGAGCTGTCGGTCGTGCAGAAGATGAACGCCACGTGCTCGGGCGGTTCCTCGAGGGTCTTGAGCAGCACGTCCCAGCCTTCGCGGATCCGCTGGACCTCGTCGATGATGAAGACCTTCCGCCTGAGGTCCGACGGTGTCGTCGCGACCGAGCGCAGGAGCTCCCGGATGTCGTCGACCTTGTTGTTCGAGGCCGCGTCGAGCTCGGCGACGTCGAGCGCCCGACCCTCGCGGATCGCGACACAGGACGGGCACGTGTCGCACGGCTCGCCGTCCTGGAGGTTCGTGCAGTTGAGGGCCTTCGCGACGATCCGGGCCATCGACGTCTTGCCCGTCCCGCGCGGGCCCACGAACAGGAGCGCGTGAGCCACGCGGTTCGCCCGGACGGCGTTGCGGAGGGTCGTGACGACCGGCTCCTGGCCCACGATCTGGGAGAAGGTCTGGGCGCGCCAGCGCCGGTAGAGGGCCTGATGCGGTTGGGTCACGGACGAGCCTCGACCGGCGGCGATCCTGAATTCATGCCGTGCACCCCCTGTCGACCGACCGCGTCCCGTGCCCACCATGCCCGGCGGCTCGGACCAGGCCGATCCGCGGCACCCGACGAGCATCGCTTAGGGCTGCTTCCTTCCGGACCTGACCCGGTTCGCGAGTCGCCGCTGCGCGGGACCCGGCCCTCAACGTCGCACGAGCGGGCGGCCTTCGAGAGCGGAGACCTCGAGAGGGAATTCAGCCCTGCTGGAGCGGATTGCAGGTACAGGGCACCGCTAGTTCCCCGCCTAGCACGGCCCCGCGATTCTACCGGTCGGGGTGCGCCCAGGCGAGCCCGCCACCGGCTACGCGGCGGCAACCAGGATCCTGACGGCCCAGTACGCGAGCGCCAAGCGGCGCCGAGGCGGCTCCCCGGCCGCGCACGATGGCCGATCCATGGTGAGCGATGGCGCAACGAGCGGAGCGGCGGTCGTCGACGCGGCGACAAGCGATGCGGCGGCGTCGTGTGTGCCCGCCGGGGCGCTGGCGGGCTTCTACGCGTGGTGCGCCCGGCTGCCGCTCCCCGGCTGGTGGCTGTTTCCCGCGATGTCGATCGTGCTGTTCGCCTGGGCGCACGCGCTGCTCTGGGGATTCGGCCGGCTCTCCGTCGAGACGTTCGACCCGACCGTGAGCGTCAGCGTCGTCTACGGGCCGTATGTGCTCGGCGTGCTCCAGTACCTCAACGGGGTGGCGATCGTCGGGAGCGACGTCGTCGGGCGAGTGACCTATGGCGCCGCGAGCGCCCCGATCGCCACGTTCGGTTACGCGACGTTGCTGATCGTCGTCGCGCACACGACCCGCCAGCTTCGCCTGGTGGCGAAGATCCACCGGCAGGCTCGGGCGATCGACCCGTTCGATCGGGGGCCCGTCTATGCATTCTCCCGGTTCACGGCGCAGATCGGCCTGGCCTTCCTCCTGACGTGCTACTACACGCTCACCGTCAACAGCTCCTTCCAGTCGGGCAACGTCGTCGTGCTCGCCGTGCTCGGGCTCGTCATCGCGCTCAGCGCGGCCTGTTTCGTCCTGCCGCTGTGGGGCATTCACGAGCGGCTCGCCGGCGAGAAGGAGGTGCTGCTTGCCGGGATCGAGGACCGGACGGGCAAGCTCGCCGCCGAGCTCTATCGGAGGCTCGACGCGGGCGAGCTCGGCCGAACCAAGGAGGTCGGCGAGGCGATGGCTGCGGCCGGGGCGGTCCGTGACCGCATCTCCCGGCTTCCGACCTGGCCATGGCCGCCCCAGCTGCTCCGGGGCTTCCTGACGGCCCTCCTGGTGCCGGTGGTGGTCTACGTGATCACCCGCGTCATCGGGGGCCAGATCGGCGGCTGACCCACGGGAGCACGCCGCGGTCGTGGTGGAACGGCAGTGGCGGAGAGGGCGGGATTCGAACCCGCGATGGGTTGCCCCATACCGCATTTCCAGTGCGGCGCCCTAGGCCTCTAGGCGACCTCTCCGAGCGGAAGTATCGACGACATGGCGCGATCGCGATCATGGCCTTAGGGGGTGAGTGAGGACCCGAGGAAGCCAACGCCGCCGTCGGCGTGTCACCGACGTTAGTGCTCGCTCGCCGAGATGGCGCGTCACGGCAAGGCGGCGACGAGGGGCCGAAGCGAGCGCACCTGAGGGTGCGTGAGTGAGGACCCGGACGCCAACGCCGCCGTGGCGTGTCAGCGAGGCGAGCGTGGCGGAGAGGGTGGGATTCGAACCCACGGTGCTTTCGCACACCGCTTTTCGAGAGCGGCACCATCAACCACTCGGACACCTCTCCGCGGCCGAGGATACCAAAGGGGTTTCGGGCTCCCGATCGCGAGTCCTCCTCCGGAGCCGGCTCCCTCAGCGCGCCGCGGCGGCCGTGGCAGGGTCGCCGAGGCCCGTGAACAACTCCTCGGCCTCGTCGCGCCGGATGCCGCTGACGACCCGCATCCGCCGCTGCAGCCCGTCGTGCTGAGCGAGCTGCACGACGGACCCGGCCGCCCCGTCGACCCGATTCGGGATCGCGTAGACGAGCGCCTCGACGTTGCTCTCGAGGAGCGCCCCGATGCACATCGGGCAGGGCTCGCGGGTGGCGAAGATCGTGGCCGCGCCGAGCCGCTCGGTACCGAGCTTGCGGGCCGCCTCGCGGAGGGCGACCACGACGGCGTGGGCCGTTGGGTCGTTCGAATGGCGGACCCGGTCATGGGCTCGGGCGACCATGGCGTCGTCCACGACGGCGACCGCCGCGTCCGGTCGCTCGCCGCGCGCGAGCGCCTTCTGGGCCTCGGCCAGCGCCTCGCCCATGAACAGCTCGTAATTCACCGCGGGATCATACGCGCGACGGTTCCGGCGACTGCCGACCCCGGCCTCGCGCCCCGCGGCCGTACGATGGACGCACCGCAGACACGCGACAGGGAGCTGTCCGATGGCTCGCACACGACGGATCGGCATCCTCACCGGTGGCGGCGACGTCCCCGGCCTCAACTCGGTCATCAAGAGCGTCGTCTACCGCTCGACCGAGCTCGGCTATGACGTGCTGGGGATCCGTCGGGGCTGGCAGGGCCTGACCCACATCACGGCCGCCGACACGCTCGACCCGGAGTACGTCCGACCGCTCGACCGGCGGAACACGCGCACGATCGACCGGACCGGCGGGACGGTGCTCCACACGTCCAGGACCAACCCGCGACGGATGCCGGCGAAGACGTTGCCGCCGGCGCTGCCGGCGGAGCGCGCCGGCCGGTTCGAGGTGAGCGAGGGCCTCTACGACCTGACGCCGATCGTCCTCGACAACCTCGACCGGCTCGGCATCGACGTGCTCGTGCCGATCGGCGGCGACGACACGCTCTCGTTCGCCGGGGTGCTCGACGACCACGGCTTCCCTGTCGTGGGCATCCCCAAGACGATGGACAACGACGTCGCCGGGACCGAGTACTGCATCGGCTTCTCGACCGCGATCACGCGGGCCAAGGAGCTGATCGACCGGCAGCGGACGACGCTCGGGAGCCACGAGCGGATCGGCGTCTTCCGGATCTTTGGCCGCGATGCCGGCTTCACCGCGCTGTTCACGGCGTACGTGACCTCCGGCCGATGCCTCATCCCCGAGGCACCGTACGACCTCGACCACCTCGCCTCGGTCCTCGCCACCGACCACGCCGACAACCCGAGCCACTACGCGTTCGTGATCACGGCCGAGGGGGCGATCTGGCAGGGCGCCCACATCGAGGACGTCGGCGAGGCCGACGCATTCGGGCACCGCCACAAGATCGACGTCGGCGAGGTCCTCGCGGCCGAGCTCAAGAGCCGGACCGGGATCGACACGGTCGCCTCGGAGCTGACCTACGACCTCCGCTCGGGCGAGCCGGACTCGCTCGACCAGCTCGTCGCGACGACGTTCGCGAACGTCGCGATGGACCTCATCGCCGACGGCGTCACCGGGCGGCTGGTCGGGATCCGCGAGGGACGCTACGCCCACACCGAGCTGCCCGAGCCCGGCAAGCCGCGAACGGTCGATGTCGACGACATGTACAACCGCGACCGGTTCCGGCCGCGCTACGAGGGTCGGCTCGGCGAGCCGCTGCTGCTGGTGCAGCTCGGGGCGCGAACGCCGGCCGCGGTCGCCTGAGGCGAGCCTCAGAGACCGCTCAGCTCGCGGATCGCGCGAGCCAGGTCGGAGTTGTCCTCGTCGCCGTAGCCGCGTCCGACGAGCCCGTTCTCGAGCTGCTGGGCGAGGCCGGCCACGGGCAGCGCCGCTCCGACCTCACGCGCCAGCCCGAGGGCGATCCCGAGGTCCTTGAGGTGGAGGCTGATCCGGAACCCGAGGGGATAGTCGTTGGCGATCATCCGGCCGCTCCGGTTCTGGAGGATCCAGCTGCCGGCGACCCCGCCTCCGAGCGCCGCGACGACCTTGTCCGGGTCGAGGCCGGCCTTCATCGCTAGGACGAGGCCCTCGGCGACGCCGAGATAGGTCCCGGCGATCACGACCTGGTTGACGGCCTTGACCGCCTGCCCCGAGCCGACCGGCCCGAAGTGGGTGATCGTCCGCCCGATCGCCTCGAGGACCGGTCGCGCCCGCTCGACGCTCGCATCCTCCCCGCCGACGAAGACCGTGAGCGTCGCGTTACGGGCGCCTTCGGAGCCGCCCGACACGGGGGCGTCGACGAGGTCGGCGCTTCGCTCGCGAAGGCGGTCCGCGAACGTTCGCGTCGCCGACGGGCTGATGGTCGACGTGTCGACGACGACGAGCCCATCGTGCGCTCCCTCGAGGACGCCGCGGGAGCCGAAGAGGACCGACTCGACGTCGGGCGTGTCCGAGACCGAGACGAGGACGATGTCGGCCTCGCGCGCGACGACTGCCGGGGATTCGGCCTCGATCGCTCCAGCCTCGACGAGCGCCGCGGCCCGGCCCGGCGTCCGGTTCCAGACCGACGTCCCGAAGCCGGCCGACCGGATGTTCGCCGCCATCGCCGCGCCCATCGTCCCGAGTCCGATCACACCGACGCGATCCACCCGCTGCCCTCCTCGCTGGTCGCCCGATCGTAGCCGTCGTACGCTTCCGACGATGATCGGGCCGGCGACGTGGCAGGCGGTCGGCCTGGTGTTCCGGCGGGCGGATGTCCGCTGGCGGACGCCGTCGGGGCGGGGAGGCCGATCGACCCGAGCGGTCGGCGATGACGAGATCGCGACCATCGTCGACCAGCTCAACCGCGTCGCCTCGGCGATCGAATCGTGGAGCGAGGGCGCGGCGAGGATCGACCCCATCGAGATCCGGATCGTGGAACGGCCGCTCGTCTCGCTCTCCGCCACGGGCCCCGACGCCCTCTGGGCGGGCCCGGACGACGTGCGCCCCGAGATCGAGCGCCTGGCGCGGCCACGTCGCCCGTCCTCGGTCTTCGTCGTCTGGCCGTCCGACGGCTCCGTCCCGCTGTGCGGCTGGGGCTGCTCGATCGGCCCGTCGCCCGGGGCGCTCGGTGCCGGCTTCAGCTCGATCGTTTCGGACGAGTGGCGCGACCACGCGCGACGGCCGTTCCCTGAAGAGGGCTTCGTCCACGAATGGCTCCACCAGGTCGAGGGCGCCCTGCGCGACCGCGGCATCGGCGAGGATCGCTTCCCCGGCCTGCACGACGCCGAGATCCGGACGTCGTGCCGCTCGTCTGTCGAGCCGCCCTTCGGCCGGACCTACCGCCACTGGCACGATCGCAACCCGGCCGGTCACAGCTGGCAGGAGTGGTATGCAGACTGGATGACGGGCCGCGTCCTCGCTCCGGACGGGACGTGCTACGGCCTCACGCCCGCACTGTGGCGTGAGGCCGTTCGCTGAGCGAAGGGTCGCGGCGGTCAGGCCGCGGAGGCGGTCGTGCCGCGAGCGCTCGACGCCCAGACGCTCCAGGCCGAGAGGACGACCACGACGACCCCGACCACGAGCGCGTCCCACAGGGGCGCCTGCCGGTCCGAGAAGCCGAGGACCCAGGGCGAGATGAAGACCCAGATGCCGAGCACCAGGTTGATCCAGGCGAGCCCGACGGCCGAGTACCAGCCGCCCGCCCGGATGAACGCGAGGACCGCGATCACGATCCCGAGGATCACCGCGTTCCACATCGGGCTCTGCATGTCGCTGAACCCGAGGACCCACGGCGAGATGAGAAGCCAGAGCCCGGCGATCACGCTGAGCCCGCTCGCCCATGTCACCTGATCGTTGGTCGCGGACCGTAACGCCGTCATGCGCACCTCCTGCAGCAGGGCTGTCGATGCGACCGGCGCAGGGGCGTCCGGACGGGCGCGTGGCGTTGTTCGCGTCCCGCGATCCCCTCGACGGGGACGCCTCGGGACGTCGGCCGAATCCAATGGTCGCCGTCGGTGATGGCGGTGTCGGAACCGAGTGGCCGCGCGCGTTGCGCCGGTCTTTCAGTTGTTGCCGGGCAAGTTTGTCGCGATCAGCGGGCCGGGGCCGACGAACGCGCCGGTGAGATCGGCGAGACGCGGAGCGACCGGACGGGCGCGAAGACGAGGACGAGGAGGCCGACGACCAGGCCCATCAGCCCGAGCGTCGCGCTGCCACCGACCGCGTCGAGGAGCCAGCCGCCGAGGAGCATTCCGACCGGCTGGAGCGCGAGCGCCATGACCCGCGCCGTGCCCGCGATCCGGCCGAGGAGGTGGTCGGGCGAGTACGCCGCGCGCACGCTGATGTAGGTGACGGCGGTGACGGACTCACCCGCGCCGAAGAGCGCCGCGAGCGCCGCCATCGCCGCGACCGACTCGACGAGGGCGACGCCGACGAGGGCGACGCCGGCGACGAGCACGCTGCCGAGAAGCACGGGCGCGATCCGCGTCCGGCGGCCGATCCGGCTCGCCGCGAGCGACCCGACGACGGCGCCGACGCCCCATGCCGTCATGACC
>DASXWX010000360.1:0-4563 GCA_036503395.1 Candidatus Limnocylindrales bacterium | reverse complement strand
CGTCGATCGTGCGGTGCGCGACTTCGCGGATCCCGCCGGCGGCTGGTTCGACACGCCCGCCGACGCCCCGAACCTCGTCGCCCGACCGAAGGACGTCCAGGACAACGCGACCCCATCCGGCAACGCCCGCCTGGCGGTCGTCTGCCTGCGGCTCGCGGCGTGGACCGGCGAACGCGCGTATGGCGAGGCGGCCGAGCGGGCGCTCGCCACCGTCGCGGCCTACCTCGTCCGCTACCCGACCGGGTTCGCCGAGTGGCTCGTCGCCGCGGACCTCGCCGTCCACCCGCCGATCGAGGTGGCGATCGTGGGCGATCCGGACGCGGCCGACGCGCGTCGACTGCTCGCGCCGGCGCTCCGGGGCTTCCGGCCGCACCAGGTGACCGCGGTCGGTGCGGACCCGGCCACGACCGTCGTCCCGCTCCTCGGCGGCCGGTTCGCGCTCGGCGGGCGCCCGACCGCCTTCGTCTGCCGTGAGTTCGCCTGTCGCCAGCCGGTGACCGAGCCCGAGGCGCTCGCCGCGCTGCTCGCGGTGGAGCCCACGGTCGGGTCGTGGGAGGGCGGCGCCTAGCGCCAGTCGATCGAGCGCACCTCGACCGGCTCGTGGATGCCCTTGAGCGACAGCGTGCGCGGCTCGGACAGGGCGAACGGGCCCGCGCCGAGACCCTCGACGACGGTTGACGAGATCAGGATCTCTTCCCGGTCCGCCGCCGCGCCGACGCGTGCCGCGAGGTGGACCCCGCGACCGCGGTAGTTGGTCCCGTCACGGGTCGCCTCGGCGGTGTGAAGCCCGACTCGGACCTGCGGTGCGAACCCGTGCTCGCGTCGGTGTTGGACGAGCCGGCGCTGGATGTCGACGGCGGCCTCGGCCGCATCGGACGGCCGTTCGAAGGCCGCGAAGAAGCCGTCCCCGGTATGACTGACCTCGACGCCACCGTGCCGCCCGATCGCGGATCGCAGCTCCCGGTCGTGCCACCGGAGCAACTCTCCCCACGCCTCGTCGCCGAGGACGCCGACGAGGTCCGTCGAGGTGACGATGTCCGTGAACATGAAGGTTCTGGTCGCTCGCAATGGCGCTGCCGGTCCCCGCGTCGGCTCATCCCCGCCAAGCAGCGCCTCGACGGCCCGGACGTCGCGCACCGCGCCGAGGCGCTCGAAGATGGCGCGCGCCGCACCGAGGTCGCGCCGCGCCGCGACCACATCTCCTTCGGCCATGAGCGCCTGGGCGTACCTGACTCGGGCCCGGGCGCTCTCGTACGGCAGGTTGGTCGACTGCCAGAGTCGCCAGGACTGGCCGAGGACCGGCGATGCGTCGGCCGGCCGGTCCTCGTCGAGGAGGAGCTCGCCACGGGCGGTCAGCGCGCTTGCCCGGAACAGCGGCCGGTCGAAGTCGCCCGCGATCGATTCGAGCTCGTCGACCGCCCGGCCCGCAGCCTCGAGATCGCCCGCCGCGAGGGCGATATCGACCTGAGCCGGGAGCAGCTGGCCACGGCGAGCCCGATCCGCCAGGCTGCCGGCGATTGACGTGGCGTCCAGGGCCCGGCCGATCGACCGCACCGCGTCGGCGACTTCGCCACGGGCGAGCTGAAGCAACGCGAGTCCGGGCTGCGCATCGTGCCCGTACTCATAGGCGCGATCGAACGCCTCCGCGGCGGCGTCGAGGTCGCCCATTCGGAGCCGAACCTCGCCGATCTGGTATTGGGCCCAGCCGATCGAGTCCAGCAGCCCGAAGCGCTGGAGCTCGTCGCACGCCTGGCGCGCCTCCTGCTCGGCCTCGGGCCATTGGCCGCGCAGCATCTTGAGCTCGGCCCGATGGATCCGGCAGATGCCCGGATAGCCGCCGACCTGGTTGCGGAGCATCCAGCGTTCGCCCTCGTTCGTCCATTGTCCCGCCCGGGTCAGGTCGCCGAGGCTTCGACACGCGGCGATCGTGGTGCAGAAGATGTCGCTCGCATAGCGAATGTCGAGCTGCCCGGACGTCGCGGCGGCGGCGGCCTCGTCGATGTCGCGAAGTCCGGCTTGCCAGTTGCCGGTCCCGAGCCGGCCCATGCCGCGGAAGCTCATGGCCATGAACAGAGCGTCGGCGTTGCCGCGCTCGCGGGCTACCTCGATCGCCCGATCGGCGAGCGCGAGCCCCTCCTCGATGTGGTTCGCGACGAGGGCCCCGAGAGCACCGAACGCGAGGGGCCATGCATGGAGTGGCGAATCCGGCAGCCCTTCCAGGAGCCGCTCGGCCCGCGCCACCCAGCCCAGCCCGATCGACTCCTCCAATCGACGGAAGGCCAGGTACGCGAGGGTGATCGCCGCGCGTGCAGCGTCCTCGGCGCGTCCGGCGTCCGAATACCCGGCGAAGGCGCGCTCGAGAGCGTCGGTCGCCTCGACCGGCTGTCCCGCCCACCACGTCGCCGTTCCGAGCAGTTCCAGGTCGTCGGGTGCGAGGGCCGCGTCCCGATCCACGGCCGTGAACGCCCCGACCGCCTCTGCCCAGGAGTGACGGCGGACGGCGTCCCTGGCGCCCTCCACGGTCGCGGTCATCGTCCGTCCCCCGCTCCTCCGGATGCCCGGAGGGAAGGTGTCGGATTATCCACGACCCGCCGGGTCAACGAAACGGTCCGGGAACGATCCGGTTTCGCGATTCGGCCGGACGCGCACCCGTCAGTCGGGCAGTGCGGCCGCCAGGTTGCGGAGCAGGTTCAGGCCCTCGTCGACCTCTTCCACCGGCGCGTACGGGCCCGGCATGAGGAAACAGGGCCGGCCCGCGAGGGCGAAGCCGGTGACCTGGCCCCACGGCTCCTCGAGCCGTCGCCCGGCCGCGATCGCCGCGGCGCGCTTGTAGATGAAGACCACCGCGCCCGGCCGCCACAGGGCGACCTTCTGCCAGAGGACGCCGACGCCCGCGCGCAGCTCCTCGTCGCCGGCGTCGTCGCGCGGGCTGGGGCGCTTGATGAGGTCCGTGATCCCGTGGCCGACGGCCACGAGGGCGTCGTCGGCCACCTCGACGGCAGTCACGGCCGGAAGGATCCCGGCGCTCATGAGTCGCTGCCAGAAGCGGCGACCGAGCGTCCCCTGGTGGTAGTGCCCGGCGGCGACGCTGACCGGCGACGGGTTGAGGCCGACGAAGAGAAGGCGGTTCCGGGCGGGTGGCAGGTCGGCGAGCGTCTCGACCGGCCCGTTGCCGAGGTCGATCACGACCCGGTGCGATCCCGGGTCGGAGCGCCGGACGAGCGCCGCGACGTCGGCCGGGAGCTGCGGCTCGTCGCCGTTCACCCCGCCGGACGCCGCGTCAGTCGTGCTGCGGCGGTGGGACGGCCGACTCGTCTGCAGGGCTGTCGTCCGATCGGCTGAACTCGTCGCGTGTGGCGGCGGCCTCGCGCCTCGCCTCGTGCACGCCGCGTCCGAGCATCTCGCCGATCCGCGGCAGGTTCTTCGGGCCACGCCAGACGAGGGCGACGATCAGGACGACGATCAGGACGAGCAGCGTGTCGGGCATCGCCGCGGATGGTACGCCGCCGCCAGCCCCGGCACCGCGTCGCGGTCGCGCGTCCTTCGGGCTTGCGCCGCTTCCGTAGAGTCCGCGCATGGAGGCAGCCCGGACCGCCACCGCGACGGCGGTCGAGCGTCGGATCGTCAGCGTCCTGTTCGCCGATCTCGTCGGCTTCACTCCGCTGTCGGAGCGGCTCGACGCCGAGGACGTCGCGACGATCCAGAACGCCTATTTCGACGTCGTCCGCGAGACGATCGGGCGGTACGGCGGCCAGCTCGAGAAGTTCATCGGCGACGCGGCGATGGCGGTGTTCGGCGTGCCGCGGTCGCGCGACGACGATGCCGAGCGCGCCGTCCGAGCGGGACTCGCGCTCACGTCCGCCGTCGCCCAGCTGGGCGCGCGGCTCGGCCTCGAGGAGGACGAGCTCCGTCTGCGCGTCGGCGTCAACACCGGCGAGGTCGTCCATGCCGTCGGCGGTCCGGATGCCGGCCGGGTGACGGGCGACACGGTCAATACCGCGGCACGGCTCCAGGCTGCCGCGCCCGCGGGGACCGTCCTGCTCGGCGAGGACGCCGCGCTCGCCGTGGCGGAGGCGATCGAGGTCGGTGCGGTCCGATCGCTCGAGCTGAAGGGCAAGGCCGCGCCCGTCCGCGCCTTCGATGCGACCGCGGTCCGGCCACATCGATCTCGCGAGATCGCGATGGGCTCGCTCCGGGCCCCGACGATCGGTCGCGAAGAAGAGCTCGAGCGGCTGTCCGGGCGGATCGGGGAGGTGGTGGCCGCTTCGTCGCCGTCGAGCGAACGGTGGCTTTTGATCGCGCCGCCAGGCGTCGGCAAGACCCGTCTCGTCGACGAGCTCGTCCGGCGCGTCGAGGCGCTGGCACAACCGCCGACGGTTCGTCGGGTGCGGCTTCGACCCGAGACGACCGGCGCCTACGATCCGCTCCTGCCGCTCGCGACGGCCGTGCTCGGGGCGTCCGGTCTCGCGCCGACGTCCGCGGCGTTCGATCCGCTCGCCGAACGGCTCGTGGACCGCGGCGTCGGGGAGGCACGGGCACGCATCGTCGCGCTCGAGCTGCTCG
>DASXWX010000359.1:0-4449 GCA_036503395.1 Candidatus Limnocylindrales bacterium | reverse complement strand
GATGACGGCGGTTCGCGCGCGGATGGTCGGCTCGCCGAACCTGCGGATCCGGCTGCTCCAGGCGACCGGCGCGGTCGTCTTCCTCGTCGCCTGGGAGCTCGCGGGGGCGGTCGCCCCCGACTTCTACTCGCAGCCGACGCGGATCCTCGCCGACTTCGGTCCGCTGGTCACGCAGAAGGAGCTTCTCAGTCTCGTCTGGAACTCGACGTATGCGCTCCTGATCGGGTTGGCGATCTCGCTCGTGGCCGGAGTCACGATCGGGATGCTCGTCGGGCGCTACCGGATGTTTGCGGTGGCGGTCGAGCCCTACCTGGCCGCGTACTACTCGATCCCGCGGATCGCCTTCGTCCCGCTCATGGTCGTCTGGTTCGGCATCGAGCGAGAGTTCGTGATCGCGAGCGTCGTGGCCGCGACCACGGCTCTGCTGATCATCGCGACCGCCGATGGTGTCCGGAACAGCCGAAGCACGTTCGACGAGGTCGCCCGGTCGTTCCAGATCTCGGGCCGCCAGATGTTCACGAAGATCCTGCTGCCCGGCTCCATCCCGTTCATCGCGACGGGGATGCGGCTCGGCGTCCAGCGGGCCCTCGTCGGCGTGATCATCGCCGAGTACCTCGTCGGGCTGCCGGGCGTCGGCGAGCTCCTGCGAGCCGCCCGGATCACGCTCAACACCGACCGGATCTTCTCGAGCGCGATCGTCTGCACGGTCATGGGTGTCGTGCTCGTGCTCCTGACCGGGTTCGTCGAGCGCCGCTTCTCGCGGTGGCGCCCGACCGTCTTCTGACCCCGACCACGCGACCCCAGATCGAGAGAGGACAGCCCGTGGATCCCAGCGCCCAGACCTGGAGCAGCCCGCTCGCCCGGACCGATCGAGGGATGTCCTTTGGCGTGCTGATGCCCCACTTCGGGACCTACGCGAGCCCCGAGCGGGTCATCGACGGCGCGCGGACCATCGAGCGTCTCGGCTTCGATGCGGCATGGTGCCGCGACCATCTCCTCTGGCACCCCCACGGCCACGAGGAGAGCGCCGACGTGACGTTTCTCGAGCCGCTCGTGACACTGGCGGCCGTCGGGGCGGTCACGCGCCGGATCATCGTCGGCACCTCGGTCCTGATCCCGGTCCGCTCGCCCCTCCGGCTCGCCCAGGAGTTCGCGACGCTGGGCCACCTGACGGGCGGGCGCGTCCATGTAGGGATCGGTGCCGGCCACGAGGTGGCCGAGCTCGTCGCGTCGGGCGTCGACCCGTCCCGTCGTCGTCAGACGGTCATCGAGACCGTCGAGCTGGTTCGGCGCCTGTGGGCCGAAGATCACGTCTCGTTCGACGGCGACATCTTCAACTTCGAGGACATCACGATCCGACCACAGCCACCGGCCCAGATCCCGATCCTGTTCGGAGGCCCGTCCAGGTCGGCCGTCCGGGTCGCCGCCGGGCACTGCGACGGCTGGATCGCCGGCATCGTCCCGCTGACCACGCTCGACACGCGCCTGGCGCTGCTCCGCGAGGTCCAGGCGGAGTCGGGTCGGCGCCTCATCCTCAACGCGGTGCCCCGGATGCGGATCGGCCGTGACCGCCAGTCGGTCCGGGACGGGCTCAACGTCGGGCGGATGTTCCACGAGATGGTCGGCAACTGGGAGCCGCGAGCCGGCGGCTACGAGAGCCTGGACGACGTCCGCGGCGCCTTCTTCGCAGGCGAGCCTGGCGACATCGTGGAGGCGGTCCTCGAGTACGACCGCCGCGGCTTCGACCACTTCGTGTTCGACCTGCGCGACCAGTTCGACCGGTTCGAGGAGAGCCTCGAGCTGATCGCGGAGCGAGTGATCCCCGAGGTGCGGTCGGCGAGCGTCGGCCTCGCGGTCGGCTGAGGAACGGGAGGCGCGCGATGGCAGGCTTCTATGACGCATGGCTTGCGACCGGCGATGAGCTCGCCGAGGCGATGCGAAGGTCACCGGGCGTGTCGCACGACGCCGATCGGCCGTGGGAGGAGAGCCGCCAGGACGCCCGGGTGAAGCTCATGCTCGCCGACGAGCTCGGCTTCCCGATGATGGGCGGCGCCGTTCTCAAGGCCGAGATCCCGGTCGGTTCTCACACCGGTCGGCACGTCCACGGCGAGGAGGCGATCTTCGTCGTATCCGGGTCCGGCTTCGCCGACATCCGCGGCCACCGCTTCGACGTCCGCCCGGGCAGCGCCATCCAGATCCCGTACCGGGCCGACCACCGGCTCGTGAACACCGGCGACGAGCCGCTCCTCTACGTGTCGGCGCTCGCCTTTCCGCTCGAGCGCTACGTCAAGTTGGCCTCGCTCCAGCAGCTCGAGGACCGGGGGCAGAACACGGAGCGGGACCTCGCCCTGCCGGCGGAGGCCGGTCACAGCCTGCCGGAAGGGCGGCGGGTGATCATCCACCTCGACGAGGCGCCCACGGAGCCCGGCGACGAGCCGACGGCCTCGCTTGCGGCGTACAAGAACCAGCACTACAACGTCCGCTACCTCCAGATGCGCCCGAACGGATTCTCGTGGCCGAGCGAGGTCGCGATGACCCACGTGTTCGAGGAGCCGGCGGGCTACCACGCCGGTCGGCACCAGCACCTAGAGGCCATCCTGTACGTCCTCGACGGCGACGGCTACAGCGAGGTCGACGGCGTCGAGGAGCACTGGGCCGGCGGCGACGTGCTGCACGTCCCGCCGTCGTTCGCGGTCCACGAGCACTACAACCTCGGCGAGCACAGCTACCGGCTGCTTCGGATCCAGTTCGGGATCCGCTACTTCTTCACCGACATCTGGCCGGAGGGCTACACGCCGCGCCGCATCCACGACGATGAGGGGCGGCCGATCGAGGCCGGCTGGATCGATCCCGCGCGAGCCGCGGCAGCGGGAGCCGGCGGTCGGTGACGGCCGAGTCGCCGCCGAGGACACGCATCTGGGACCGCTTCCTGACGGACCAGGATCGGGCGGCCGTCGCTGCCCATCCGACGCGCCGCAAGGGCGCGGGCGACCGGCCCGTCCTGATCATGTGCGACCTCTACCGGGCGGCCTTCGGCGACCGGCCGCTGCCGCTGATCGAGTCGATGGAGCGGTGGCCCGCGTCGTGCGGTCTGGCCGCCTGGGACGCGCTGCCCCATGCCCGGCGGGCGCTCGAGGCCGCGCGCTCGCACGGGATTCCGGTCGTCCACCTGACGGGCCGGACGGACCTGCCGGGCTGGGGCGTCGGCACGCCCCGGACCGCGTCCGACGCACCGCCCGATCCCGATCGCTACCGGATCATGGACGAGGTCGCGCCGGCCGAGGGCGAGCCCGTCATCACGAAGGTGGCCCCGAGCGGCTTCGCCGGCACGCCGCTGCTCCAGTATCTCGGCCACCTGCGGGCCGATACGGTCGTGATCGTCGGCGAGTCCACGAGCGGCTGCGTCCGGGCCACGGCGGTCGACGCCAGGACGAACCGGCTGTCGGTGCTGATCGCCGAGGAGGCCGTCTTCGACCGCCACGAGGCTCCCCACGCGATCACGCTCTTCGACCTCGATCAGAAGTACGCCGACGTGGTACCGCTCGACGACGTGGTCACGTACTTCGGGACGATCTCGGGGCGCTGACCGGCGCCCGTCGATCGTCAGCCTGAATCGGCACCCGCGCTGCCACGGGCCGTCGCCGCCTCCCTCCGCTCCGCCATCAGGCGGTCGTGCTCGATCGCCCGCTTGTCGCGGTCCGCTCGCATCTGGGCCGCGCCCGGCAGGAAGAGCGCCGCGACGAGGCAGAGACCGATCAGGCCGGCGCTCAGGAGGAATCCGGTCCCATAGGCGTCCTCGAGCCGCGCCCGCGCGCCCGGATCGCCGCCCGGCGTGAGCGTCCCGGCCTGGGCCACGACGACGGCCGTCACGGCCGCCAGGCCGAACGAGCCCGACACCTGGCGGACCGTCGACCGCAGCGCCGAGCCACGCGCGAGAAGGGCCTGTGGCAGCACGTTGAGTCCCGCCAGCGTGTTCGGCGGAAGCGCCATCGAGTTGCCGAAGCCCTGCAGCGTCACCATCGCGAGAACGGCGACGATCGGTGTGTCGATGCGAGCCTGCGACAGGAGCAGGGTGGACAGGCCGACGCACCCGAGGCCCGCGAGCACCGGCGGGCGCGCACCGATCCGATCCGCGAGCTGGCCGCCGAGCGGCCCGGCGATCGCGGATGCGAACGCCGCCGGGGTGAGGATCGCCCCGACCTCGAGCGGGCTCAGGCCGCGAATGGCCTCGAGCTCGAGTGGCACCAGCACGAGCACGGCCAGCTGGGCGATGACGAGGCCGCCGACGATCGCGAGGGTGATCGAGAAGCCCGGGATGGCGAACATGCGGACGTCGATCAGCGGCTCGTCCCGCCGGAGCTCGTAGGCCGTGAAGGTGGTCAGCGCGACGACGGCGACCCCGAAGAGTGCCAGCGTCGGTGGCGCGAGCCAGCCCCAGTCGTTGGCCTC
>DASXWX010000358.1:0-15559 GCA_036503395.1 Candidatus Limnocylindrales bacterium | reverse complement strand
CCGCGGCGTTCCTCTCGCTTCTCTTCCCGGGACTGGGGCACGCGTACGGCGGTGCCTACGGACGCGCGCTGGCGTGGGCCGCGCCGGCGATCCTCGCGATCGCGCTCCTGGCCGGGCTGCTGACGCGGATGAACCAGTACGAGCTGCTCGGCTACGCGGCCGCGAACCTCGGCTTCATCTTCGTCCTCAACGTCATCCTGCTCGTCTACCGGGCCGCGGCGATCGTCGACGCGTGGCGGGTCGTGTCGTACGTCAACGCGTTCGAGGCGTCCGGCGGCGGTCGCCTCGGCCGACCCCGGGTCCCGGCTCGGCCGATCCCCGTCGCTGGCCTGCTGGCCGTGCTGCTCGTGATGTCCGCCGCCCACGTTGCCGTCGCCCAGTACGACCTCAAGCTGAGCAGTCTCGTCGGCTGCGTCTTCGACGACAGCGGGACCGCGTCGTGCGGGTCCGACAACGGCGACGGGACCGACGCAAGCGCGACGGCCGGCGCCAGCAGCGAGCCGACGATCGCGCCGACCGTGATCGGCAGCGTCGGCACGGACCTGCCGAGCGCGACGGCCACTCCCCCACCTGACCTGACCAAGCCCTTCAACATCCTGCTGATCGGCTCGGACCAGCGGCCGAAGGACAACACCTACAACACCGACACGATGATCGTGGTCTCGGTCGACCCGAGGTCGCACCAGGTCGCGATGTTCAGCCTCCCCCGCGACATGGTCGACATCCCGCTGCCGCCCGGGCCTGCCCAGAACGTCTTCGGGCCTGTCTACCGGGGCAAGATCAACGGCTTCCTGCGCGACAACCTCGGCCGGAGCGACCTCTGGCCCGGCTCGAAGAAGCGGACCGGCTACACGGCCCTCAAGGCGATCCTCGGCAACCTCTACGGGATCGACGTCCGCTACTACGTCGAGGTCAACTTCACCGGCTTCAAGCAGGTCGTCGACGCCCTGGGCGGCGTCTCGATCAACGTCCAGGTGCCGGTCGTCGACGACGATTACCCCATCGGCGGCGGCAACAAGGGCCGCGTCTACATCCCGGCCGGCCACCAGCACATGGACGGCGCGGAGGCCCTCGTCTACGCCCGCTCGCGGCACGGCTCGAACGACTTCGACCGGGCGTCGCGACAGCAGAAGGTCCTCATCTCGCTCCGCGAGCAGGTCGATCCGGCGGCGATGCTGCCGAAGCTCGACGAGCTGATCAATGCCCTCGAGAACGCCGTCCAGACCGACATCCCGGTCGGCCTCCTGCCGCAGCTCCTGAACGTCGCCTCCGGGGTCGACACGAAGGAGATCCGGTCGTTCGTCTTCGCGCCCCCGCTCTACGGCCGGGAGATCACATCTGGCGACCCGCGCGGCTACGTGATCGAGCCGAACATCCAGCGGATGCGCAAGGCGGTCGCCGAGGCGTTCACCAGCGACCCGACGGCCGAGGCCCAGCGCGAGGCACTGGCCGAGGAGCACGCCCGGGTCTGGCTCCTCAACGGCTCCGGGATCTCGGGCCAGGCCGGCAGCATCGCCGCCTACCTCCAGACGCAGGGCATCGACGCGTCCTCGCCGACCGGCAGCGCCGGCCGCCTCCCGGCGAAGACGAAGATCGTCATCTACAACGGCGCCGAGACGAAGGACCCGGCGACGGTCGCCTATCTGGCCAAGCTGTTCGGGGTCACGCCGACGACCGCGACCGACCCGACCGTCCTCGTCGACATCATCGTCACGACCTCCCGCTCGACGCCGACGCTCACACCACCGCCCGGCGGATAGCGCCGAGGTCGGGCTGTGGCGGGGCTCGGCGCGAGGACTACGCCTTCGGCGTGACCCGGTACTCGAGGTAGCGGCCGGTCATCAGGCGCGTCTGCGCGTCGAGTGCGGGCAGGTTGCTGAAGAAGAGCCCGACGACCGGCAGGAAGAGCCACTGCAGCCAGGCCGTCAGGTGCTGGACGGGGCCCCACGTGGCCGGGCGCGGCGGCGCGATCCGGTCCTCCACGTAGACGAGCACGACCAGGCAGCAGAACGCCCCGGTCAGCAGCCAGGTCGCGTACAGCGGCAGGTTCTGGCCGAGCGGCGAGTAGGCGAAGTCGCGATTGCCGATCCAGGTGGAGATCAGCAGCGGCAGGTTCGAGCCGAACAGGATGACGAAGGGCGCGATCGCCCAGTTGATGTGGTCGAGCCAGAGATCGACCAATCGCCGGATCCGCTGGCCGCGGGGGATCTCGTGGTGCTCGATCGCGTTGCGGATGTAGAACGGGATGTCGGTGACGCCCCAGGCCCAGCGTCGGATCTGCATGTACTGCTCGATGAGCGTGCGCGGATATGACTTCGCCCGGACGGCGTCGCCGTACATCGGGATGAACAGCGGCACGGCCCGGAACTCGCCGCCGAACCGGAAGAACGACTTCCAGTAGAAACGGCTGTCCTCGGGGATGGCATCGGTCGCCCAGTAGTCGACGTCGTGGACCGTCTGGAGCGACACCGCGTACGAGCTGAACGAGATCAGGCGCTCCGGCGTGAGCGAGCGCCACATCTGGACCTGCGTGGCGCCGACGGCCACGAGCCGCACCGGCATCGGCGTGTCCCAGAGATTGTTGTGGAACATCGGGACCGGCTGGTAGAGGCGCCGGAACCGATCCGGATCGGTGAGGAACGTCCACGACAGGTAGCCGAAGTACTGGGGATGAACCCGGTAGTCGGAGTCGAGGTCGGTCACGACGACCTCGGCCGGGTCGAAGCCGAGCCGGACGAGCTCGCGGTAGAGCCACCGCCCGCCGTAGGCCATCGCCGACGACTTGCCGACGACGATCCCTGGCTCGAGCGGGTCGAGGACGTGGAAGAAATGCAGGAACCGGTCGCCGAAGAGCTCGCGCAGGCGGGCGACGTTCTCGCGGCCGCCCGTGTCGGTCTCGCGGGTGATGATCGCGACCATCTTCCGCTCCGTGGGCCAGTCGGCCCGGGCCAGCGCGGCGACCGTCTCGTACAGCTTCTCGAACGGCTCCGTATAGGTCGGGATCAGAGCGACGTGCCACAGCCTCCGTGGATCGGGGATCGGCGCGCCGCGGCGGGTCAGGAGTCGCTGAACCTGGCGCTGCTCGTCCCGGAGACGGGCCAGTCGCGCCCGGCCCCCAGCCGTCGCCAGGCGGCCGCCGCGGCCGCCGAGGCCCCCGAGCGCGGCATCCACGGCGCGAATCCGCTGACCGAGCTCGGCCTCGCGCCCCGGCAGGTCCGCGAGAGCGAAGGTCCGCTCGCGCCAATCGATCCCGACGACCCGCCGGATCCGGGTAAACGCGACGATCACGCTGCCGGTCAGCATGACTGCCTTGTAGAACCAGTAGAAGTCGAAGGTCAGGACGAACCAGGCCACGACCTCGGGGTAGCGCCACGACAGCACGATCGGCGCCAGGATGAGGCCCCACGTGACGACCCCCGGCACGACCTCGAGCAGGCGCTGCGAGCGCGGGACGCGCGCGGTCGTTGCGCGCGTCCTCGCCACGCCCGACGCGGGGGCCGGTGCGGCGACGCGATGGACCGCCGCAGGCTCGATGGGCCGTGCCGTCGTCTCGACGTGATCTCGGGCGTCGGCAGCAAGACCGATCGCGGACTCGGACTCTGCCTCAGGCACTCGGAATGGGCGTCAGCCAGTCCCGATACTCGGGCAGCCGGCCGCGGACCGCGTCGAAGTAGCGGCCCGCGATCGAGCGCGCGATCGGGCCGACGCCGCCGCTGCCGACCGGTCGATGGTCGACGTCGATGACCGGGCTGACCTGGACGCCGGTGCCGCACAGGAAGACCTCGTCGGCGACGTAGAGCTCGCTGCGGTCGATCGAGCGGGTCTCGGTCGGAATGCCGAGGTCGGCGGCGAGACGGAGGATCGCCGTCCGCGTGATCCCCTCGAGGATGTCGTCGTAGACCGGCGGGGTGATGATCGTCCCGCCACGGACCATGAAGAGGTTCGCCGCCGAGGCCTCCGACGCGTGGCCGGACGGCGTGAGCACGAGCGCCTCGTCGAAGCCGTTCATCTCGGCCTCCGACTTCTGAAACGCCATGTTCACGTAGCCGCCGACGATCTTGCCCCGCGCCGGCAGCGCCTCATCGGCGTTTCGCCGCCACGATGAGGTCATGATCCTGACGCCGGCGTCGATGTCGATGTAGTTGCCGAAGGGCAACGCGACGATGCTCAGGTCGTGCTCGAGATGGTGGAGGCGGACACCGATCGCGCGGTCCTTCTTGTAGACCTGCGGCCGGATGTAGACGTCCTGCCGGAAGCCGTTCCGGCGGGCAACCTCGACCGCGAGCCCGACGAGCTCGTCGACGGGCGGGATCGGCTCCATGAGCAGGATCCTCGAGGACCGCGTGATCCGCTCCATGTGCTCGCGGACGAACAGCGCGTAGAGCTGCTCCTGCTCCGCGTTCCAGTAGCCGCGGATGCCCTCGAAGACGGCGGTGCCGTACATGAATGCGTGGGTCATGATGCTGACCTTCGCGTCGCGCATCGGGACGAAGCCGCCCTCGAAGTAGCAGACGAGGCTGTCGAGGTCCGGCGTTGCGGCGGACGCTGCCGGAGCCGGTGCGGCGGCGGAAGCGTCGCTCGCCGTCGCGGCAGGGTCGGATGCGGTCTTCGTGCCGGGCTTCTGGGTCAGCATGTCGAGCGTCGACTCCTTGTTCCGCGCGGGTCCGGGCAGGCCGCGGCAGCTCACGCCGGCCCGCCGCCGACCGCCGGCCGAGTATACGCCGGGCCTTTCGGAGCTCCGACCGGCTGAACCGCGGCGTCCCGGGGATCAGCCCTCGAACGACACGACGCCGGCGAGGTCCGCGACGACCAGGCCGAGATAGACGAGGTAGAACGCGCCGCCGACGAGAAGGCGCCGTCCGCGCAGGACGCCCGAGCGTGCCATCGGCACGAAGATCGCCGCCGTCGACAGGAAGGCGATCGCCGCGGACGCGAACGCGAGCATCGTCCCCGAGGCGACGGTCCACGTCGCGCCGGCGAGCACGAGCGCGACGACCGTCGGGATCGTGCTCTGGAACACCATCGCGCCGGTGATGTTGCCGAGAGCCAGCGTGTCCTTGCCCTGCCGGACCCAGATGACGCTGTTGAGCTTCTCGGGCAGCTCCGTCGCGATCGGGGCGATGACGAGGGCGAGCAGCGTCTCGTTGACGCCGAGCTCCCGGCCGAGGCCCTCCACGGCATCGACGAACAGGACCGCCCCGCCGATGATGAGACCGAGCGCGACGACGACCTGGACCGAGACGATCCGGAGGCGGGGCACGGCGGGCTCGCGCCGTCGCGCGGCACGGTCGAGGCGGTGCAGACGGAGCGGGGCGAGCACGTCGTCATCGCCGATCGTGGCGTCCGCGTCGAGGTGGCTCTTGACGTAGAGCGCATAGACGCCGAGCAGCCCGACGCCGACGACGGGCTTCAGCCAGCCCAGCTCCGGGGGCAGGAACGCCGCAGCCACGGCGATGGCGTAAGCGGCCCCGAAGGTCCGGGCGTCCTTCGACAGCACGGCCGGGTCGACCGGCATCACGTCCCCCGCCGGCCGCCGACGGGCGACGGCCAGCACGGCCGCGCCGGTCACGAACATGGCCAGGGTCGAGAGCATGAACGGCGCGCCCAGGATCGCGCCCACCGCGACGTTGCTGCCGTGGGGGTTCGAGAGGATTGCAACGATCGGGATCATCGTCTCGGGGAGTGCCGTCCCGACGGCCGCGAGGACCGACCCGACTGCTCCCTCGGCAAGCTCCAGCTTCCGGCCGAACCACTCGATGCCGTTGGTGAACAGCTCGGCGCCCGACAGGATCACGAGGAACGCGACGACGAGCAGGAGGACCTCGAGCGGGTTCATCCGACGCCGCTGCCGGTCGCGAGTGCGAGGGCGACGCCACCGGCGATCACGGCCAGGATCGCGACCGAGACGAGGACCATCGGTCGCTCACCCTGTCGAAGGTAGCCGATGAGCGATCCGACCACCCGTGCCGGCGGCGTGGCGATGGCGGCAATGAGCCCGAGCCAGAGGAACCCGCGGGGCCGGCCGGCCACAACCTCCGCGCCGATCGCCCGAAGCGAGAACGCCGGCGACGGCTCGAGGGGCGACACACCGCCGACGACCATCAGCGCGACGCCGACCGTGATGAGCGTGACGCCGATGGCGGTCCCGACCGTCACGACGCGGCCGATCGTGACCTCGAAGTCTCGACGACCGGTGTCGGCGGGTGCGCGGTTCACGAGGCGAGCGCGCGGGCAGCCATCTGGACCGCGGTGTACGCGAGGACTGCCACGAAGAGCACCCGCAGGATCCGGACGTCCACGCGCTCGACCAGTCGCGAGCCCACCGACGCGCCGGCGAACACGCCGAGGGCCGTCGGCCCGGCGACGTAGGGGTCAATGCCGCCGCGGAGCAGATAGATGATCGCGCTCGACGCGGCGGTGATGCCGATCATGACGTTGCTCGTCGCGGCGGCCACGCGGAGCGGCACGCCCATGACGACGTGCATGACCGGAACCTTGACGATGCCGCCGCCGATCCCGAGCAGGGCCGACGCGACGCCTGCGAAGCCGGCGGCGACGATGCCGCGCGGCAGGTTCCGGACGGCGTAGCCGGGCTCCGAGATCTCGGCCACGAGCCGCTCCGTGAGGCCCGGTGGCCGCCCGTCGCGGGGGACGCCACGATCGTCCGGGATCCCGTTCGCCGGGTCGTCCGCTCCATCGTCCCGGTCGACGTCGGCGACGTACTCGACACGGCCGCCGCGGAGCATCGTCACGCCCGTGTACACGAGGAGGGCCGCGAACAGGGCCGCGAGGAGGCGGTCAGGAACGAGGAACGCGACGAGGCCGCCCACGAGCGCGCCACTCGCGGTGAACAGCTCGAGCAACATCCCGAGCCGGAGATTCGCGACACGGCGGCGCAGGTAGACGCCGCCCGATGCGCTGCTGGTCACGATCACGCTGACGAGGCTGACACCGACCGCCTCGTGGATCGGCAGGCTGAAGCCGAGCAGGCCGAGCGTCAGCAGCGGGACGATGAGAATGCCGCCGCCGAGCCCGAGCAGCGATCCGAAGAGCCCGGCGGCGATGCCGCCGCCGAGCAGGAGCAGGTCGGTCGTCACCCCCGGCGGGGGTTGTGCCGCACGGGCCTACGGCCGCAGATGTTGCGGGGCGTACGGCAGCAGCGCCACGTGACGGGCCCGCTTGAGGGCGATCGCCAGCTCGCGCTGATGCCCGGCGCACGTGCCGGTCTTGCGGCGCGGCTCGATCTTGGCCCGCTCCGACAGGTAGCGCCGGAGCCGGTTGACTTCCTTGTAATCGATCGCGACGGTCTTGTCGGCACAGAACGCGCAGACCTTCCGGCGGCGCCGGTCGCGGTAGTAGTCGTCTCGCTTGCGGGACTTGCTCGATGGCATGGCGGGTCAGTGCTCTCCTCAGAAGGGCAGGTCGTCGAGGTCGACGCCGTCGTCCGACGCGGGCGCGGCGTCCGCCTGCCGGGCGCCGGCGGGCGCCGCGGCACGCTCGGTGTCGCGGGAGAAGCCGGGTCCGGGGTCGCCCTCGTCACGTGGCCGAGGGTCGAGCGGCGTCACGGTATTGGCGATCAGCTCGGTGGTGTAACGCTTCTGGCCGTTCTGGTCCTCCCAGGACCGCGTCTGGAGGCGGCCCTCCACGTAGACCTTCCGGCCCTTGCGAAGGTATTCGGCCGTCCGCTCAGCCAGCTGGGCCCAGGCGACGACACGGAACCACTCGGTCTCTTCCTGCCACTCGCCGTTGTTGTCGCGGTAGTTGCGATTCACGGCGACGGTGAACTGGGTCACCGCCTGGCCGCTCGGTGTGTACCGCATCTCCGGGTCACGGCCCAGGTTGCCGATGATCATCGCCTTGTTCAGCGACATCCGACCACCCTCCTAGTCGATCGCAGCCGGAGCGGCTTCGCTCTCGGACTCGTCGATGGTCTCGCCCTCGTCCACCGCCTCGTCATCGCGTTCCTGCTCGTCGTCGCCGTCCTCGCGCTCATCCTCGGCGATCGCCGACTCGTCCCGCCGCGGCGTCCGGACCGGGCGCTCGACGCGGGTCACGAGATGGCGGAGGACCTCCTCCGTGATGAGCAGGCTGCGCTCGAGCTCGGCGATCGCCTCGGCGGGCGACTCGAACACGATGATCTGGTACGACCCCTCGCGCTGGTGCGCGATCGGATAGGCCAGCCGGCGCCGCCCCCACGGGGCCACCTTCACGATCTGGCCGCCGGCGGCGACGATCTGACGCGTCGTGCGATCGATGACCGCCTGGGCACGGTCGTCCGGGGCATCGGGCCGGAGGACCAGCATGAGCTCATAGCGGCGCATGGGCCGTCACTACTCCTTCCTGTGGGAATGCCCCACTGCCGTGCGACTGCACGGGCGGAGCCGAAAGGAAACCGGCGGAGTCTAGCACGGACGGTCGCCCGGACCGCCCACTTCGGGCCGTCGGGACGCGCCATCGGCCCGTTGTATCCTCGTCCCGCCCGACCCACAGACAGCCGCACGGAGCGACCGTGGCCGCCAGCCGAATCCTGCTCGCCGAGCGTCCCGCCGCGGGACAAGACTCGATCGCCCCGCAGCTCACTGCCGCCGGCCACGAGGTCACGGTCGTGCATGAGGCCGCGGACGTCCTGCTCCAGGCCGCGAGCCACGAGATCCTCATCATCGACCGCCTCGGCGAGAGCCGCGAGGGCCTCGAGCTGTGCCGGTCGATCCGGGCCACTCCGGATCTCGCCGCCGTTCCGGTCCTCGGCTTAACGGCCGCCGACGACGTCGAGTCGCGTATCGCCTTCCTCGAAGCCGGCGCTGACGACGTGATCGCGCGGCCCTTCGACGACCGCGAGCTCGAGGTCCGTCTGGAGGCGCTCGTCTTCCGCTTCCGCCGGTCGAAGGAGCTGGCGCCGACGCTCGCGCCCTCGATCATCGCCGGCGAGCCGCGCCGGGTCGCGCTGGTGTTCGCCCCGAAGGGCGGCGTCGGGACGACGACGATCGCCGTCAACCTGGCGATGTCGAAGGCGAAGGAGGCGCCGGACAGGGTCGTCGTGGTCGACCTCGACCTCCAGTTCGGCCAGGTCGCGACGTTCCTCGACGTGACGCCCCGCCAGACGCTGGCCGACGTCGTCCGGGACGAGCAGGCGCTCCGGGAGGCCGAGCTCCTGCGGACGTTCGCCACCCGCCACGATTCCGGGCTCCACGTCCTCGCCTCGCCGGGGTCGCCCGAGCCGGCACGCCTCGTCGAGCCCAGCCATGTCGAGCAGGTCCTCAAGACGATCGTCGGCACGTACGACTACGTCGTGGTCGACGCCGGCTCCACGCTCGACGAGCGGGCGCTCGCGGCCTTCGAGCGGGCCGACGCCGTGATCCTGCCGGTCTACCCCGAGATCGCCGCGCTCAAGGCGCTCCATTCGCTGCTCGACTACCTGAACGAGAACGGATCGGTTGCCGGGAAGACGACGTTCGTCCTCAACAACGTCTTCGCCCGCGAGCTGCTCAAGCTTCGCGACGTCGAGAGCTCGCTCGGGACGCGGATCTCGTTCGAGCTCCCGTATGACCCGTTCATCTATCTCAAGGCGGTCAACGAGGGCCGGCCGGTCGCCATCGGCGCGCCGCGCTCGGTCGCCGCCGAGCGCTTCCGGCAGCTCGCCCGCCAGGTGTTCGACACCGCCGGCCTCGTCGGCGCCCCCGCGTCGCCGGAGCCGGAGGTCGCGAGCCCGCCCCGGCGGGCATCGCGCTTCGCCCTCCGCCGCCGCTGAGCGATCGGCGCGCCCGCGCGTCATTGCGAGCGCGCCGTTAGCCCGCCCGGCGACAGCGCTGACCGCGGCGCAAGGCCGGCCCCCGATGCTGCGCTCGTGACCACGCCGCAGAACGCCGCATTCGCACCAGACCCCGAGGATCCGCTGCCGCAGCTCGAACAGGACGTACCCGACGAGGAGGCCGATCTCCGCGCCGCTCCGCAAGGCGACCCATCGCCCGACGCGGAGCTCGATCCCGGCGAGCCGGCCGAGCCCGTCGGGAACGACAACATCCGCGAGGGCCGCGTCGGCGGCGTCATGGGCGGGCCGCGCCAGCAGGGTGGCCAGGGCCAGGGCGGCTAGCGCCGCGTCGGTCGCTTCTCGCGCCGATGGAATGGTGCCGAGGCAGGGGTTCGAACCCTGACGCCCTTGCGGGCAGCCGAGTTTAAGTCGGCCGCGTCTGCCGGTTCCGCCACCTCGGCGCCACCGCGGAATCTACCGTCGAGTCAGCAGCACCCGCCGCTGCAGCAGTCGTCGTCGCAGGGACAGTCGCAACGCAGCATCAGCTCACCTCCCTTCGCAGAGATTCACGGACGCGGCCGCGGGATCGCGAGCTCCGAGCGAACGCTCGAGATCGGCCAGCTCGGCGTCGAGGCGGTCGAGCTCGGCCCGGGCGGCGGCAACGGCCTCGCGCCGGCCCCGGAGCTGGCCCAACAGCCCCGCGGCCATGTCGTCGCAGCGGTCGTCGGCACAGAGCGACGCGAGGCGGGCGCTTTCGCGGAGGTCAAGGCCGAGGTTCCGCAGCGACACGAGGACCTGGGTCCGGCAGACGTCCGCGTCGTCGTAGTCGCGATAGCCGTTCGCCTGGCGGGCCGGACGCGGCAGGATGCCCTCGGCCTCGTAGAAGCGGATCGTCGCCGGGCTGACGCCGGTTCGAGTCGCGAGCTCGGAAACTCTCATGGCCGGGAGCCTAGACCTTCACGTCGCTCGAAGGTCAAGCACGAGAACGGCGCCCCTCTCGGGACGCCGTCGGATGGTCAGGAGTGGAGGCGACGAGCGGATTCGAACCGCTGAATAGAGGTTTTGCAGACCTCCGTGTTAAACCACTTCACCACGTCGCCCCGAGCGCAGGCGGCCTCGGTCCTTGGCTGCCCCTCGAGGATTCGAACCTCGGTTCTCGGATCCAAAGTCCGCTGTCCTACCACTAGACGAAGGGGCAGTGGCGGCGCCTCGGACGATATCGGGGATCGAGGGGCAAAGAAATGGAGCGGAAGACGGGACTCGAACCCGCGACCCTCACCTTGGCAAGGTGATGCTCTACCAACTGAGCCACTTCCGCCCGGACCGCGACCACCGATTGGTGGTGCCGAGAGCCAGAATCGAACTGGCGACACCGCGATTTTCAGTCGCGTGCTCTACCAACTGAGCTATCTCGGCCCGATCGTCGACCAGGCGTTTGGCCACCGGTCGGCGCGCCCGCCACGATACCACGCGACTCTCGGGCCCCTCAACGGGTCGAGCGGCCCGTACGGCCGTCGAGCTGCGTGCCGCTTGTCGCTCGGCGCGCCCACTGCATAGCCATTCCAAGGCCAACGTGGCGGATTGGACGGTGTGGCCGCTGGGTCGGGCGGCTCCGCCGACGGATTGCGAGCGGACATCGGGAGGCCCCAGCTCCGCCAGGACCAACCGCAGAGGCCTTGTCGCCTCACTTGCCCAGGGGATGACCATGCAGCGGGCATCGCCGCGGCGAGGGTGTCTCGCGACCGGGCCTGCCCGGCCTCCCTGACGCTTCCGCGCCGAACCCGGCCGCTGACGCTGCCGCGCCGAGTCCCACGGCGCCTCTGCGGCGACTCGCGGCCTTCCGGCAGCGGTCCCTATGCCGCCGGCACGAGCCCCGACAGCTCCTCGCCCACACGAAGCCCATGCTCGTAGCCGGCCATGGCCGCGGGCAGGAGCCGCTCCATGTCCATGAGATCCGGGCCGATCGCCTCGAGGCCCGCGGCGTCGGGCAGGACCTCCACGACCCGACCGCCGGCCGCGACGATCGGCTCGCTCTCGATCGCCAGCACGTCGGCCAGCTCCTCGCGGCTCGACGGTGCGACGAGGACGACGAGCTCCGCCCCGGCGGCGAGATCGAGGTTCGTCGGCGAGCGGACGCCCCCGTCGACGTAGCGCTCGTCGCCGACGAGGATGGGCGCGAACACCCCCGGGAGGGCGCAGCTCGCGGCGACGGCCGTCGGCAGCGAAACGTCCGCGTTCGCGTCCCATGCCACGAACTCGCCGTCGCCCGCGCGGACGGCGGTCACGGTCAGGCCCGACGGCCAGGCGTGCTCGGGGAGGACGCGGCCGAGCACGTCGACGAACACGTCCGGCGCGGCCGCGGGTGCGGCGAGCGCGAGCGCACCGATCGCCGCCCGCTGCTGCTGCGCCGGTCGCATCCCCGCCGCGCGCCAGCGCTCGGCGATCTCGTCGACGCGGGCAAGGTCGACCTGCGAGGTGAGCGTCTCGAGGTCTGGCCCGAGGTCGGCTGAGCGCTCGGGCAGCTCGGCGATCGGGATGCCGGCGCTCAGGACGGCGCCGACGATCGCGCCCGCGGACGTGCCGATCGACCGATCGGCGGTCGCGAGGTCGAGGCCGGCCTCGCGAAGGCCTTCGACGACCCCCATCTCCCAGCCCAATCCGACGATGCCGCCGCCTCCGAAGACGGCCGCCAGGCGCGCCACGCCGAGACCGTATCAGTCGAGCCCCTGAAGCGCGGACACTGCGTCCGGCGTGAGCGGCTGCTCGCCGGTGAGCTGTCGGAGGCGGTTGATCCGATCGACGATCGGCGGATGGGTCGAGAACAGCCCGGAGGCACGTTCCTCCCACTTCTTGATCGGGTTCGTGAAGTAGAGGTGCTGGGTCGCCCGGTTCGCGACCTCGAGGACGTCCGGGTCGGCCGCGATCTTGGCCAGGGCACGCTCGAGGCCGTGCGGGTTGCGGGTCAGCTCGACGGACGATGCGTCGGCGAGGTACTCGCGCCGGCGGCTGACGGCGAGCTGGACCAGGCGAGCCGCGATCGGGGCGAGGATCGCGAGCACGATGGCGACGACGAACAGGATCGCCTGGAGGCCGCCTCCTCCCCTGCCCTCCCGGTCGGAGCGGCCGCGTCCCCCGCCGAACCAGAACGAGTAGCGCAGGAACATGTCGGCGAGCAGGGCGACGCTGCCGACGAGGACCGCGACGAGCAGCGTGAAGCGGACGTCGAAGTTGCGAACGTGGCTCATCTCGTGGCCGATCACGCCCTGGAGCTCCTCGCGGTCGAGCTTGTCGAGGAGCCCCGTCGTCACGGCCACCGAGGCGTGCTCGGGATCGCGGCCGGTCGCGAACGCATTCGGCGCAGAGTCCTCGATCACGTAGACCTTCGGCATCGGCACGTTCGCGGCGATCGCGAGCTCCTGGACGACGTTCATCAGCTGGGGCGCGCTCGCCGCGTCGACCGGTTGCGCCTGCGAGGCCGACAGCACGAGCTGATCCCCACCGAAGTACGACCCGATCGAGAGGAGGCCGGCCACGGCGATCGCGACCAGGGTCACCCCGATCGCGCCTTCCGGTCGGGCCGTCAGGGCATAGCCGATCGCGAAGCCGAGCACGCCGAGGAGGGCACCCACGACGAGGGTCAGCAGGACCGAGTCCCGCTTGTTGTCGGCGATCTCGCTGTAGAAGGTGGTGGCCATGGTCGCGCCCGGGCCTCGATCCGGCCGGACGGCGTCGGGTCAGCCGGCGGGCGGCGTCGTCGGCCCCGAGGGCGCCCCGGATGCTGACGGCTCGGCCGGCGGTGCCGGCGGCGCGGGCGGGTTGGCGGCGCCCGTGCTCCCGAAACCGAGGTCGACGGTCGGGGTCGCGGTCGCCTCGGGCTCGGCCTCGAAGAACTCGCGCTTCGTGAACCCGAACATCCCGGCGATAAGTACCGCCGGAAACGTCTGGATCGCGGTGTTGTAGTCGAGGACGGTGGCGTTGTAGTGCTGGCGGCTGAAGCTGATCTGGTTTTCGGTCGTCGTCAGCTGCTCCTGGAGGTTGAGGACGTTCTCGTTCGCCTTGAGCTGCGGGTAGTTCTCGACGACCGCGAACAGCGACCGCAGCGTCGAGGTGAGCGCGTTCTCGGCCTCGGCCTGGGCGGCCGGGCCCTGCGAGCCCGCCGCGATCGCGGCGGATCGCGCGTTCGTGACGTCGGTCAGGACCTGCTGCTCGAAGCCCATGTACCCGCGAACGGCGTTCACGAGGTTCGGGATCAGGTCGTGCCGTCGCTTCAGCTGGACCTGGATCTGGGCGAACGCCTCATCGATCCGGAGCCGGCGCTGGACCAGGCCGTTGTAGAGCCCGATCACGAACAGGACGGCGAGGACGATGACGACGATGACGATGATCAACGGCCAGTTCATGCCCCTCCTCCGGGTGGCCCGACGCCCGACGGACGTCGCGCCGAGTCTAACAGCGACGTATCCGGCGGAGACGTGGCGATCGGCCCCTGCCGACATGTCCCTGCGAGCCGCCGGCATGCCGCGTGGGCCCACGGTTGAGCCGGGTTCGTCGATCGTGGCGGTCGAAGGAGACCCGAATGAACGACCGCCGATCCCTCGACCACGTCCGGGCCGACGATGGCCGCGACGCACCGCTCGAAAACCCCGCGGAGAGCCGGGCCGAGATCCGCGGCCGTCGCGCCGACCTCGATGGCGAGCTCGGCCCGCTCGGCGAGCGCCACGATCCGGCGGATCCGCCGCGAGGCAATGCGCCGCTCGGCGATTCCGCCGGCGCCGGCATGGGGAACGAGTCGACGGACGACCCGCAGCCGAACCGCGAGCGCTTCCGCGAGATGAGGAGCTGACCGGGCGCCGATCGCCGGCCGGGGCTACGCCGGTGCCGCCATCAGGCTCCGGACGCGCAGGAGGAGCGGGACCGCAGCCAGCTCCGCGACGACCGCGAACGCGATGAGGACGGGGAACGCGACGTCGTAGAGGAGACCCATGAGCGCGCTGCCGACAAACCACGAGATCCCGAAGGCAGCGGTGAAGAGGCCGTAGGCCGACGCCCGTCGGTGGACCGGGGCCATGAGGGCCACGGCCGCCGGCACGATCGACTCGTGGACGCCGAGCCCGACCCCCCAGAGCACGATCCCGAGGGCCGCGGCCGCCGGCCCGCCGAGGAACGCCAGCGGTGCGTACGCGGCGCTGACGACCGTCAGCGGAACGAGGATGCGGATCCCCGTTCGGTCGAACATCCGCCCCAGGACCAGCGCGCCCAGACCGCCGACGCCCATGGCCACGGCGTACAGGACGGGCACGACCGGTGCGGCCACGACCGCGGCCTGCTGGAGGTGGAACGCGATGAGCGGGAAGTCGGCGAATCCGGCGGCGACGAGCGACGCCGCTGCGAGGTAGAGCCAGAACGTCCGCGGCAGGCCTTCCGTCCGGACGTCGACGGGTCGGCCCTCGAGCTCCTCCGGGTGCGGGTACTGGAGCCGGGCGAGCGCGAGGACGACCAGGGTGATCGCGGCAGGCACGGCGAGCGACGCGAAGGCAAGCCGGTAATCGTTCTGCAGCAGGAGCACGAGCGCGATCACCAGCGGTCCGGCGAGAGCGCCGAGCTGGTCGAGGGCCTCGTGGAGACCGAACGCCCAGCCGACGCCGATCTCGCGGCCGGCATGCGAGAGCATCACGTCCTTCGGCGGGTTGCGGGTGGCCTTGCCAATTCGCTCGAGCAGGATGAGCATCGCCGCGGCCGGCCAGCTGCCCGCGAGCGCCAGCGCCGGCACCGCGGCCATCTGGACGACGTAGCCGACGATCGCGATCGGCC
>DASXWX010000357.1:0-2575 GCA_036503395.1 Candidatus Limnocylindrales bacterium | reverse complement strand
ATCCCGCGGCCGGCGGCCGTCGAGCGCGTTCGCCGCCATCCATACACGCGACTCGCCCTCAACTCGGCGTTCTCGTCGCTCTGGGTCGGCAACCTCATCAGCCTGTTCGGGGACCGCGTCCACCAGGTGGCCCTGGCGTTCCTCGTCCTCGGGATCACCGGCTCGCCGCTCGCGGTTGCGGCGACGTTCATCTCCGCGACGCTGCCGAACCTCCTCCTCGGCCCCCTGGCGGGAACGCTCGTCGACCGCTGGAACCAGAAGGACGTGCTGATCGTGTCGGACGTCCTGCGCGCCGCGGCCGTTCTCCTGGTCCCCGTGGCGGCGATCGTCAACGTCTTCCTCGTCTTCCCGCTCGTGTTCGCGATCACGACCGTCTCGGTGTTCTTCCGGCCGGCCAAGGACGCCGTTCTGCCACGGCTCGTGGCCGAGGATCAGCTGGTCGCCGCGAACTCGGTGCGCTGGGTCGGCGAGACGCTGGCCGACGTCATCGGCTACCCGCTGGCCGGCCTCTTCGCGACCTTCCTCGGGCCGGCGCTCCCGCTCGCGTTCTGGTTCGACGCCGTGACCTACCTCGCGTCCGCCGTCCTCGTCGCGGCGATCGCGATCCCGCCCGCGACGCGAAGCGACGCGAGTGCCGCAGGAGAGGGCGTCCTCGCGGAGCTCCGTGCCGGCTGGCGGTTCCTGCGCGGCCAGCAGGTGCTCCTCGCGAACACGATCCAGGGCGTGACTGGCCAGGTCGCCCTGGGTGTCGTCATCGTGATCACCCCGATCTACGCCGCCGCGGTCATCGCGCCGCACGGCGGGCCGGACGAGAAGACGGCCTACGCCCTGCTCGAGACCGCGATCGGCGTCGGCAATCTCGTGGCCGGGTTCGTCATCGGCCTGTTCGGGGCCAGGCTGGCGAAGGGGCGGATGGTCGTCGCCGGCTTCATCATCGACGGGCTGTCGCTCGCCGGGCTCGGTCTCGTCGGCGGGCTGCCCGCCGCGCTCGCGCTGATGGTCGGCTCCGGCGTCGGCAACATGGTCTACGTGATCCCGAGCCAGACGCTGTTCCAGCAGCTCACGCCGCCCGACATGATGGGCCGCGTCCTCGGCTTCCGGTTCGCCGCGGTGTTCGGGGCGATGACCGTGGCGATGGGCGTCGGCGGCATCGTGGCGACGATCATCGGGGTGCAGGCGACGTTCCTCGTCTTCGGGCTGGCGATGGCGCTGACCGGAGTCGCCGGCCTGTTCGTCCGGTCGGTGCGCGAGGCCTAGGCGAGCGCATCCCCGCGTAGCGGCTGAGCGCCTCGGTACACTGGCCCGCGGCCCGCCGCGGGCCCATGATCGGCCGCCGGCCGTGCCCACGATCGATCTCCACGAAAGACGGAGCGGATGACCGAACCGAAGTCGAGCGACCTCCCCGACGAGGAGTCCATCGAGCCGACGGACGACGAGGAGCCGCTGACCTCCGAGACGGAGCTGTTCGAGGAGGAGGCCTTCGCCGACGAGCCGCTCGAGGACGCCGACGAGGCCCTCGAGGAGCCGCTCCCACCGCCTGGCCCGGTCTCTCGCCGTCCACCAGCGGCACCTGCGGCCGGTCGTGTCCCCACTCCCTCCGAGGTCGCCGTCCACGTCAACGACCGCGTCTCCGCCGCGTTCGTCGTGCTCGTCGCGGTCGTCTTCGCGGCGATCCTCCTCTGGGGCCTCCTCGGTGGCCATCGCGGGCTGTTCACGCCCGCGAAGAGTCCCAAGCCCTCGCCTGCCCCGTCGGCGTCGCCCTCGGCGTCCGTGAGCGGGTCGCCATCGGCCAGCGCCGCCGTCTCGCCGTCTGGTTCGATCGTCAGCCCGAGTCCGTCCGGCTCCTGATCCTCGGTCGTATGCTCCGGCCGTGGACGCCGGGGAGGGCCACGCGTTCGAGCGCGGACGAGCGGCCATGGTGGAGCGTCAGCTCCGCGAGCGCGGGATCCGGGACGCGCCTGTCCTCGCCGCGATGGCACGAGTGCCGCGCGAGGCATTCGTCCCGGAGTGGCGCCGTGACGTCGCGTACACCGACGCGGCACTGCCGATCCCGGGCGGCCAGACCATCAGCCAGCCATACGTCGTCGCCCGGATGACCGAGCTGCTCGCGGTGGAGCGCGGGACGCGCGTGCTGGAGATCGGGACGGGATCGGGCTACCAGGCGGCGATCCTCGCGGAGCTCGGGGCCCGCGTCGTCTCGATCGAACGGGTCGCGGAGCTCGCGGCGAGCGCGCGAGAGCGACTCCACCGGCTCGGGTACGCCGATCGCGTCGAGGTCCGGGTCGGCGACGGGTCGATGGGCGACGAGGCCGGCGCGCCGTGGCCACGGATCATCACGACGGCCGCGGCCCCGCAGATCCCGGCCCCGCTGCGCGAACAGCTCGATTCGAACGGCGGGCGGATGGTGATCCCGGTCGGCGGGCGGACGCACCAGGACCTGCTCGTCGTCGAGCGCCGTGGTGATGAGTGGCTCGAGCGCTCCGACGGACCGGTGGTCTTCGTGCCCCTTATGGGCGAGGCGGGCTGGGGGTAGCGGCACGCTGGAGAGCTGATGCTGTGCGGCGACGCCGTTTCG
>DASXWX010000356.1:0-4334 GCA_036503395.1 Candidatus Limnocylindrales bacterium | reverse complement strand
AGGTCGGAGCCGACGTCGGCGGCCTTCGTGTAGATGCCACCGCCGAGCTGCGCGAAGAGGGCGACGAAGCTCGCCCCGAACCCGAAGCCGACGATGAGGAACGGCGCCTTGTCGACGGTGACGTTGCCGACGAGGGTGTGGTAGACGCTGAAGATCGCCCAGACGCCGAGGAGCGACAGGGACACGACGAGGAAGCCCGAGACGGCGCCCCCGCGCATCGCGACCTGGACCGCCTCGACGAGGCTGCGCCGCGCGGCCGCGGCCGTCCGCACGTTCGAGCGGACGCTGATCGTCATGCCGATGATCCCCGACGCCATCGAGCAGCCGGCGCCGACGAGGAAGGCGATCGCGGTCATGATCCCGATCGGTCCACCGGCGAGCTCCGGGACGTCGGCGACGTCCTTCGTCTCGACCAGCGTGATGACGATGCCGATGATGACGGCGCCGGCGAGGGCGAGCAGGGCGATCGTCGTGTACTGGCGCCGGACGAACGCGTCGGCGCCCTCGCGGATCGTGTCGGCGACGTCCTGCATCGCCTGGGGGCCCTTGTCGCGCGACAGCACGTCCCGGGCGAGATAGAGGGCGAACAGCACGGCGACGATGCCGGCGACGGGGATGAGGAGCTGGAGTAGGGCGCTCGCGTCCATCAGGCTCTGACGTTCCTCCAGGGTCCGATCGGCATGCGCGCGCCGGCCGGGACGGGGCGTGGGCTCCCGGGGCGGACGACTCCGGGGATCAAGACATTGGGGGCCTGCGGGGACGCCGAGAACGGCTGTTCAGGCCGCGCGGGAGTGTATCACGGCAGCCAGCGTGGATCGGACCCATCCGTTGAAAGTTGGCGCAGATCCGTGCCGTCCGGGGCGACCAGCCAGATCCCCGCCGAACGGTCGGGCTGACCCGGCTGCGCGCGCAAGAACAGGATCGACGAGCCGTCGGGCGCGAACGAGGGCGTCCCGTCCAGGAGGCCTGGCGAGGTCGTCAGGACATGGACCTGCGTCGCGTGCGGGGCGACATACGCGACGTGGTCGCCCGCGCCGGAGATCGTCGCGATCCCGCCGTCACCCGAGGCCGACGCGGCGCCCTCGCCGTCGGACACCCGGACGGGACGCCCGTCGAGCGAGATCCGCCAGACGCCCGACGGGTCGGCAGGGGTCGCGGCACCGACGACGATGAACGTGCCGGCCGAACGGTCCCACGCCGGTCCGGACGACGCGAGGAGATCGACGGGCTGCGGCGCGAGCGCGCCTGTCGTGGCGAGGTCGACGAGCGTCGGCGTCCCGTCGCGGCCCACGACCAACAGCCGCCGTCCGTCGGCGGACGGCACCGCGCGGCGGCCCCAGCCGGTCGCGAGATCCGGCGAGATCGGGCGTGCGGCCGATCCGTCGACCGAGCCGAGCGGCGGAGCGCCGTCCGCGAGGACCTGGCGTTCGCCCCCCGCGCCGGCCTCGAGCGGCACGGCCCACCAGCCCTGGTCGGTGCCGTCGGTCGCGCGGCGACCGACGTACACCACACGGGCCTGCGGGCCGAAGGTCGGGGCGTACTCGAAGGAGCCCGAATTCGTGATGGTCCTCAGCGTGCCGCCGTCGATCGTTCCGACCTTCACGACGCCGCCGGCGGCGAACGCGATCTGGTCGCCGGTCGCGCTCACGTCGAACGCGGTCACCGGCGCGAGCTCGCTCGTCAGCTGCCGCTGGTTCGAACCGTCGGGGTTCATCAGCCAGACGTTCCGGATGCCGCTCCGGTCCGACAGGAAGGCGATCTGGTTCTGGGCCGAGGTCGTCGGCCCGCCGGTCGTGAAGGTCCATGTCCGGCCGGCCGCCACCCCCCCGCCGCTGTCGGCAGCTCGGACGACCGGCGTCAGCTCCACGGTGTAGGTCGTGTGGGCGGCGAGCGGCGCGCTCGGCGTCAGGAGCAGGACGCGACCGGGACGGGCGCTCGCCGGCGCCGACTCCGACGCCTGCGCGGCGGGCACCTCGTGATCGTCGGGGAGGTCGACGACCTGGAGATCTCCGCCGACGGCCGGAGTGATTCGCAGCGCGCCCGTCACGGAGGCGGGGTCGATGGGGCCGTCGAACACGACCGCGATGACCGTCCGAACGCTCACGCCCGACACGTTCTCGACGGGCAGGGTCGTCGACACCCCGAGGTTGGCGGCGACCGTCCGGAAGGCGACGGCGAACGGCTCGCGAAGGGGACTGCCCCCCGTGTCGCGCGCGTCGACCCCGACCGTCAGCGAGTAGTCGGTCCCGAAGGCCAGGGGCTCGTCCGGCGTGAGGGTCACGGTCTGGCCGCTCCACGACGCGTGATAGGCCGTCGCCGGCGTGAGCGTCATCGCCCGCTCGACCGACGCCGTGTCCATGAGCCGATCGAACGTGAGCCGGACCTGGGTCGTGGCGGCGACGTCCGTCGCACCGTCGGGCGGGTCCGCGCTCGTCACGACCGGCGGTCCGACGGTCCGGAACTGCCATGGATCGAGGCCGGCGCCCGCGGTGTTCCCCGACAGGTCCTCGAAGCCCGCGTCGAGCGTCACGGTGAACGCCGTGTCGGCCGGCAGCTTGCCCGACGGGGTATAGATCATCGTGGCGCCGTCCCAGGTGAACGTGCCGGCGACGAAGGGGTCGATCCGGAATCGCTGCTCGACGGTGGAGGTCCGGACCGGCTCGCTGAACTCGACGTCGATGGCCGTCTGGGTCTGGCCGATCCGTGGGTCGCCGGCCGGGGCCGAGAGGGCGACCGTGGTCACCGACGGCGGGCGGCGATCGACGAGGGTCGCGTTGTAGAGGACGACGGCAAGCGCCACGATCGCCACGACGACGCTGCCGACCTGGACGGCGCGACGGCGCACGTCAGCACGTCCGGGAGGCGTCGGTCACGGCGCCGCACGATAGCACTCGCGTCCCTATACTCCGGCCGCAGTGGTCAGGCGAGGCGCGTTCGGCTGCGCAATCGAGATCGTCCAGACCCTCGTCCTCACGGTCCTCATCTTCGTCGGGATCCAGGCCTTCGTCGCCCAGCCCTACCGGGTTCAGCAGGGATCGATGGAGACCACGCTGATGCCGGACCAGTACGTCCTCGTCGACAAGCTGACGCCGCGGTTCGGTGGCTACCACCGGGGCGACATCATCGTCTTCGATCCGCCGGCGACCGTCGTCGACGAAGGCGACACGCCGTTCATCAAGCGGATCGTGGCGCTGCCGGGCGAGAACGTCGCGATCGACGACGGGCGGGTCTTCGTCGACGGCAACCCGCTCGACGAGCCGTACCTGTTCGCCGGCCAGCCGACGCAGGCAGGTGGGTCCCGCCACTCCTGGACCGTCCCCGACGGGGACGTGTTCGTCCTGGGCGACCATCGCCAGGCTTCGTCCGACTCGCGCGTCTTCGGGCCGATCGCCGAGTCGTCGATCATCGGCCGGGCCTGGCTTCGATACTGGCCGCTGTCGCTCTTCGGCGTCCTGCCGACCCCGACGTACGACGAGGCGTCGTGAACGCGGTCGCGCTCGCGATCTGCGGCGCGGCGTGGCTCGGCGGGATCGCCCTCATCGTTCCATCCGGTGCCGTTGCCGTCGGGTGGCGCCGACCACGGCCGAGCGTCCCGGCGGCCGCGCTCGGAACGCTCGCCGCCCTCGGGGCCGCGCCGCTGCTCCTGCTCGCCGGTGCGGCCGGCGGCTCGGCCTCCGACTCGCTGCTCCCTGCGATCGTCGGTCTCCTCGCCGCACTCGTCGGCGCGTTCGCGGTCGGCCGCCGGTCCGATGTCGCGGAGGCGCGCGGGATCGCGCTGGTCGAACCCTCGGCGTCGATGCTCGGGGCGCTCGCGCTGGTCCTCGCCTCGGCGGCGGCCGGCTTTGCGGTCGGCCTGGCCCTCGCGACCGGCGGCGGTGGACTCGTCGGGGAGGGAGTCGCCGCCGGCGAGCCGCTCGCGGCCGCGGCAGGGTCGGCGTTGATCGCGGCCGCCGTTCCGGGAATCGCCCTCGGGGCTGGGCGCCGGCGCCGCGACGCACTCGCCGTCGGGGTCGCCGGCGTCACGCTCGTGGCGGCCGCGGTCGCGTCCGTGCCGCCGGCGGTCGCCGCGGCGGGGTCCGTCCTGGCGGCACTGGCGCTGCCCACAGGGGCGTCGGTCGCGCCCACGCTCCTGAGTCGGCAGGGGCTCGTGGTGGTCGGCGCCGTCGCGTGTGCCATCCCACTCCTCGTCGGCGTCCTGGGCGTCGCGCTCCTCCTGTCCGAGCCGAACGCGATCGGCGGAGCACCCGGCCGGCCGCGCGGGGACCACGTCGCCCTCGTCCTGCTCGCGGTCGGCGGCCTCGGCGTGGCGCTGCTCGCGGTCGCGGAGCGCGGGC
>DASXWX010000355.1:0-5205 GCA_036503395.1 Candidatus Limnocylindrales bacterium | reverse complement strand
CGTTCCTGGTCGGCGTGGTCGACCCGGTTCCGGACGAGCTCGGCGACACCGACATCGCGCGCGGTCTGGCCGTGTCGGTGACTCGGCAGTTCATCCGCTATCTCGAGCTGCTCCAGCCCGGAGAGGGCGAGGCCGGCGGCTCGGAGATCGTCCTCGGGATCGAGTCCGCCGAGACCGACCCCGAGGCGGACGAGCCCACGGCCGACGACCTCGCGGCGATCGAGGCCGAGGAGGCGGGTGGCGCGAACATCGGGGACCTGAGCGGGCGTCGGACGACCGCCGGCGATTCGGCCGAGGAACGGCTCGAGATCTCCTCGGCCGACCTCACGATCCCCGACGAGCCCACGACGCTGAGCTATCTCCTCACCGGCATCGTCGAGCTCGACCTGCCCCGCCGCCAGGCGCTCCTCGAGGCCTCGACGACCGAGCTCCGCCTCGGCGCCCTGGCGGCCGTCCTCGATCGGGAGATCGAGCTGCTCGGGCGGCGCCTCCGGATCTACTCCCCCGACATCCGGCTGGCGGACGCACGCCGGAATTAGGCTGCCTCGAGGGGCGGTCAGGCGACCTCGAGCCGCTCGAGCACGGGCGCCATCGCGTCGAGCGCGGTGATCGTCGGCGGCCACAGCAGGACCTCGACGTGGTCGAAACCGCCCGCGCGGAACGCGAGCAGCGCATCGGCGATCTCGGTGGCCGAGCCGCGGATCGGTTCGCCGATGACCGCCGCCGCGCCTGTCACGGCCGTCGGCTCGACCACGATGCCCGCCGATCGTCCGATCGTCGCCGGATCCCGCCCGACCTCGGCGCACGCCGCCTCGAGCGCCTCGAGCCGCGGCGCGAACTCGGCGAGATCGCTGCGCTCCTCGACGAACCAGCTCCAGACGTCGGCATGGAGCGCAGCCAGCCGCAGCATCCTCGGTCCCTTCGCGCCGATCATGACCGGGATCTGGCCCCCTCGTGGCCCGACGGGCCGATGCTCGAGGTCGCGCGCCGCATGGAATGTCCCCTCGAAGTCAGCCCGGCCCTCGCGGAGGAGCGGCAGGATGATCCGGAGGGCCTCCTCGAACCGGCCGACCGTCCGATCCTCGGGCAATCCGAACGCGCGGCCCTGGCGACCGGCGTGGCCCGCTCCGAGACCGAAGACGAACCGGCCGCCGCTGATCTCGTCCAGTGTCTCGACCGCCTTGGCCGTGATTCCCGGGTTGCGGTGGAGCGCGGACAGGATCCAGGTGCCGACCTTGATCCGCGACGTCACCGCGGCCACGGCCCCCGTGACCGCGACGCACTCCCACCAGCCCTGGGCGCGGCCGCCTTCGGGCCGCCAGAGCAGCTCATCGGCGGTCCAAACGCTGTCGAAGCCCATCTCCTCGGCCCGGATGGCGAGGTCACGAATCTGGGGCCACCGGACGGTCGAGCCATCGACGAACGAATCGCCCATCGGCAGAACCAGACCGATCTCAGGCGAGCGCACGGTGACGATCTCAATCGCTGAAGCGTTCCTCGAGCCACGGGTCGGCGTGGTTGTTGTAGCCGTAGCGCTCCCAGAAGCCGAGGCGGTCCTCGGCCAGGAACTCGAGGCCGCGGATCCACTTTGCGCTCTTCCAGAAGTAGCGCTTGGGGAGCACCAGCCGGAGCGGGTAGCCGTGCTCGGCTTCGAGCGGCTCACCGCCGAAGGTGTCAGCGAGGATCACGTCCTCGTCGTCGAGCGTCTCGAGCGGGACGTTCGCCGTGTAGCCCTGCTCGGCGTGCTCCACCACGAAGCGCGCCGACGGCCGGACCTGGGCGAGCCGGAGGACCTCCTGGATTGCGACTCCCTCCCAGTCGGTGTCGAGCTTCGACCAGCGGGTGACGCAGTGAATGTCGGTGTGGAGCGTCTTCCGCGGCAGCGCCTTGAACTCGTCCCACGTCAGCGTGAACGGGTTGTCGACCTCGCCCCAGACGCGGAAGTTCCAGGTCGCGAGGTTCACCGACGGAACCGAGCCGTAATGGAGGACCGGAAACTTCTCGGTGACGTACTGGCCGGGCGGGACGCGCTCGGCAACGGCGGGATCGGCGCGGCGATCCCCGAACAGGCGCTCGTACATGTGATGACTCCTGCGACGGCGCGGCCGTCGCTACAGGGTGGCACAACGGGGCGTGACAACGATAGGCGTGGTTCGTGACGAGCCCGCGACGGACTTCAGCCGGCTGTGGCGTCCTCCACCCGCAGCACCCAGATCCCGCGCGTTTGATCGACGAACAGAGGCACGTAGCGCCGACCGTCGATGGTCGTCGGGGTGCTGATCCGGAGCACGCGGCTGTGGCGATTGAGCGTCTGGTCGTGACGGTCGACGTAGAGCAGCGTTCCGGGCATCGGCCGGCCCTTCATCGGATTGACGAACCGCGGCCAGTCGTACCCGACCTCCGTCAGCGGCAGGTCGAGGTCGGCGACGGCCTCCTGGCGGATCTGGGGGGCGACGATGACGAGCGGCGCGTCGGCGAACCCGTCGCCGGCTGGCAGCCCACGCCAGGACGGCGGCGGACCGAGGTAGGACTCGAGCACGGCGATCGCGCGGTGGCCGTTGGCGTGGAGCGTGACGTTGGCACGGACGGCGTCCCGGACCGCCTTGTCGAGGAGGCCGACGGGCGCGACGACCCCGGCGACCAGGATGCCGAGCGCGAGCATCGCGACCGCCACCGCGACGGAGTCCCGGAGCCATCGCGTGATGACCCCCCTTGGACCCGGCAGGTCGAGCGCCGAGATTCCGATCGCCGAGGCGAACACCAGCCCGATGTCGACAGGAAAGAGGTAGCGGGCCGGGATGAGCGTCCCTCGGGCGCCGCTCACGACGAAAAGCGCCGCGATCCCGAAGATCACCCCGACGAGGCCGATCAGCAGGGGCCACTGGCGGCGGTGGCCGAGCAGCCACAGGCCGACCGCGGCGAGCGGCAGCAGCGTCGCCTCCCCCAGGAAGTGCCCGACCATCCAGCCGATCATCCCCACGAGCCCGAGGGTGTTCCGGCCGGCGCTGTTCTCCGCGGCCGCGTTCGCCCAGTAGAGGCCGTTTCCGAACAGGAGCGCGTCGTGCGCGGCCAGGATCGGGATGGTGAGGAATCCGACGAGCACGAGGTACGCCCGTCGAGGAGGGCGGTTGGCCCGGCCCGTCGCGGCGAGGATCTCCACGACGAGCAGGACAGCCGTCGCGACGAGCGTGACCGCAATCGCCTCAGGACGCACGAGCCCCGCGAGCATCAGCGCGACGCCCGCAAGTCCGTACCGCCGACGCGGGCCCGCGACCGCGAGGCCGGCGATCACGAGCAGCAGCACCAGCCACGTGACGGCGTACGCGAGGTTGACGTCGAGGAGGAGGGCCGGAGAGACGAGCAGCCCGAACGCGGCGAAGGCGCCGCTGGCCGGACCGCCGATGCGGTGCGCGAGAACGGCGCCGAGCGCGACCGCCAGGCCGAATGCGAGAACGGCGGCCAGGGCGACGCCGCGCCAGCCCGGGTCGACGGCATGGAGCGTCCCGTAGAGGAGATCGAAGAGCGGCTTCGACGTCTGGGTCAGATAGCCCTCGACGGGCTGGCCCGCGAGCAGCCGGCGGAGCTCCGTCACGGGCGCGATCGCGTCGGGACCGACCGACGCCGCGGACAAGGGTCGAACGAGCCGGAGCGCGTAGCCGATAGCGACGATGAACAGACCGGCCGCGGCGAGCACCGTCGGGCCGGGTCGGCGGAAGGCCCCGATCATCCGGTTCGAGTCTAGATGAGCGATCCCCCCCGGATCGATCGCTCGCACGTCGAACGAGATGGCGGGTGACCATTGGCAGCCTGCGGCCGGAGGTCGGACGGGCTACCCTGCGGGCTCGTGAACGCCCCGCGACCTCGGGTCGTCGTCGTCATGCCCGCGTACAACGCCGCCGAGACGCTCGAGCGTACGTACGCGGACGTCCCCCACGAGCTCGTCGACCACATCATCCTCGTCGACGACGTCTCGGGAGACGAGACCGTCGCGATCGCCAAGCGACTCGGGCTCGAGGTCGTCGTCCACCGCCAGAACCTCGGCTACGGCGGGAATCAGAAGACGTGCTATGACCGGGCCCTCGAGGAGGGCGCCGAGATCGTGGTCATGCTCCATCCCGACTACCAGTACGACGCGACGCGCATCCCGGCGCTCGTCGAGCCGATCGCGGCCGGCCAACGCGATCTGATGCTCGGCAGCCGCTTCCTGGGCGATCCCCTCGCCGGCGGGATGCCTCGCTGGAAGTACGTCAGCAACCGCTTCCTGACGACCGTCGAGAACGTGGCCTTCGGGCTCTGCCTGTCCGAGTACCACACGGGCCTGCGCGCATACAGCCGGCAGCTGCTCGAGACGATTCCGTACCGGCTCAACTCGAACGACTTCGTGTTCGACCAGGAGCTGATCGCGCAGGTCGTCGCGGCAGGGATGGGCGATCGCATCGGGGAGATCGCGGTTCCGACCCGCTATTTCGAGGAGGCGAGCTCGGTCGGATTTCGTCGGAGCGTCGTATACGGCCTCTCGACCCTCCGGGTGGTGGCTCGGTACCTCCTCCACCGGATCGGAATCCGCCGCTCTCCGAAGCTGACGGCCCGACGGCACAGGCGGGCGGTCCCGCCCGGGTCCGGCGCGATCACGTGAGGCTCGGCTCGTCGCCGGCGGTCCGAGCGCTCGCCGGCCTCGTCGTCTCGGTGGTCGCCCTTGCCGTCGCCCTTCGCGGCGTCGATCTCGGCGCGACCGCCGACGTCCTGCGGGGGGCCGCGCCGGCGTGGATCGTGGCGATGCTCGGCTTCAGCCTGCTCGACGTATCGATCCGGGCGATCCGCTGGCAGCGCCTCGTCGCCCCGATCGCCCGGATCGCCTATCCGCGGATGCTCGGCTACCTGCTCGTCGGATACCTCGCGAACAACATCCTGCCGGCCCGGCTCGGCGAGCTCGTCCGGAGCCACTACCTCGGCGACCGCGAGGGGATCAGCCGGACCACGGCGCTGGGCACGGTCGTCGTCGAGCGGGTCATCGACACGACGGCCGTCGTCCTGATCGCGGCGGCCGCGATCCTCGTGCTCCACGTCCGCGGCGTGATCGCGAACCTCATCCTGCTCGGGCTCGCGCTCTGCGCCGCGCTCGTGGTCGCACTCGCACTCGGGATCGTCGCGCACCGCCTGCCGTACGCGGACCGCGTGCTCGCCCGCATCGAGCGCTGGCCGACG
>DASXWX010000354.1:0-2727 GCA_036503395.1 Candidatus Limnocylindrales bacterium | reverse complement strand
AGGCTCGGGACCGCTATGTCGCCGAGGCGGAGGCGTGGCGCGCCTCGTTCGAGGGCGAGCGATCGGCCGAGCCGGCGTGAGCGACGAGGTCGGCGCCGCTCCGATCCCCGAACCCGTCGCCCTCGGGCGGCGCAACGATCGCCTGCTGCTCGTGGCCGTCGTCGGCTACGTCGTCCTGCTGTCGGCGCTGATGATCGTTCGCGGCGTCTCGGTCACACCGGATGTGCTCCTCGTCGCGCTCGGCATGGCCGCGGTCCTGCTCGGTCGTGGCCGCCTCTTCTTCCGCGACTGGATCCCGTTCATCGGCCTCTTCTTCGCCTACGAGCTGATGCGCGGCTACGCCGACAACGCCGGCCTGCCGATCCACGCGGCCGACGTCATCGCCGCGGAGCGGATCGTCTTCCTCGGCCATGTCCCGACCGAGGTCCTCCAGTCGTGGCTCCATCCCGCGACCGGCTTCGACCCCTGGGCGATGGCCTCGGTCGTCTTCTACTTCCTCCATTTCCCGTTGCCGATCGCGGTCGGGTTCGTCCTGTGGCTGCGCCGCCGGCCCGTCTACTACGACTACGTCGGCGCGCTCATCGTCCTGGCGATGGCCGGGTTCGTCACGTACCTGCTGCTGCCGGTCGCGCCGCCGTGGTGGGCCCACGAGCACGGTCTGCTCGACGGAATCGCGAAGCTGCGCGACCAGGGCTTCGCCGAGCTGGCGTCCGTCGCCGGGTTCGACCAGGCCGGCTACGTCTACAGCTACACCTTCTACGACATCAACCCGAACGAGGTCGCGGCGTTCCCCTCGCTCCATGCCGCGTTCCCGTTCCTCGCCTTTCTCTTCGCCCGCCGGACCTTCGGCCGCGTCGGCTGGGTCATGCTCGCGTACACGGCCTGCATCGTGTTCGCGATCGTCTATCTCGGCGAGCACTACGTCATCGACGCGATCGCCGGCGTCGCCTACGCCTATGCGGCCTACTGGCTCGTCGTTCGAGGGCCGGCCTGGATCGGCCGGCTCGTCGACCGGTTCGAGGATTCGGGGCTCGACGCGGAAGCCACGGCCGCCGCGGAGGGCCAGCCGGGCGCGTTCGGGCGAACCTGGACCACGATCCGCTGGGACCAGGTGGGCCAGGGCCTCGCGCTCGCGATCGCCGGCGTGATCGGCATCGTGGCGATGGCAAAGGGCGGGCTGCTCGGGGGAACCGGCTCGCCGATCTACCTCGTGCCGTGGGCCCTCGTCCTGGCCGGGCTCTGGCGGGGCGCGCTCGGGCTCCTGGCCCGCTGACGCCGATGCGCGTCCTGCTCCAGCGCGTGTCGCGGGCCGAGGTCCGCGTCGGCGACGAGGTGGTTGGGCGGATCGGCCCGGGACTCCTCGTGCTCCTCGGGGTGGGGCCGGACGACGACGAGACGGTCGCGAACGCCCAGGCCAGGCGGGCGGCGGAGCTCCGGATCTTTCGGGACGACGACGGCCGAACGAACCGCTCGCTGCTCGACGTCGGCGGCTCGGCCCTGGTCGTCAGCCAGTTCACCCTCTACGCCGACACGCGACGCGGCCGCCGGCCCGGCTTCATGAACGCGGCCCCGCCCGAGACCGCGGTTCCCGTCTACGAGGCCTTCTGCGCGGCGCTCGAGGGGCTCGACCTGAGGGTCGAGCGGGGTCGCTTCGGCACGGAGATGGCGGTCGAGCTCGTGAACGACGGGCCGTTCACGATCTGGCTCGAATCCTCGGAGCGTGCGTGCTCCTAGCGGGCCTTCTTCGTGAGCGTTCGGCTGCAGCGGGTGCAGACGAGGGCTCGCGTCGGCTGGCCGTCGACGTCGATGAGCCGCGTCTGGAGGTTCGGGTGGTAGCGGCGGTGGGCACGGACCCGGTTCATCCCGGACGACTGGGGGTTGAAGCCGCCGATCGAGGTCTTGCCGCAGATCGCGCAGGAGCGAGCCATGATCGCCTTTCGCTGGAGGGCACGAAGGAGCCCCGGAACGAGCCGAGGGGGCCGGTAGAATAGCACGCCACCGTGGCGGCCCGGGTGCGCGGGCCCGACGCGGTGCTCAGCGGGAGCGAACGCTGGCGACAGGACCCGCCGACCCACCCCGTCGCTCGCCCGGCACCGGCCACGTCTCGTCGGGCCGTACGCGCTCCGGAACCGCGAGCATCGCCACCCGCCGACCTCGGCCCGACGCAGTCGACGGCCGCCGGCCGCGGCCGATCCGTCGCGCCGGATCCGGTCCGATCGCCAGGATCTCGGTCGCCCGCACGCTCCTCGGGGCGTTCGCCGCCGCGGCCCGCAACCTCGAGCGGCACGTCGACGAGATCAACGGCCTCAACGTCTACCCGGTGCCCGACGGCGACACCGGCTCGAACATGGTCGCGACGGTCCGGGCGGCGCTCGACGAGGCGCGGCGCTCTCCGTCCGCCGACGTCGCCGGGGTGACCGCCGCGCTCAGCTTCGGGGCTCTCATGGGCGCACGCGGCAACAGCGGCGTGATCCTGAGCCAGCTCCTGCGGGGCATCGCCGAGGCCGCCGCGGGCAAGGACCGCCTGAGCGGGCTCGACCTCGCCTACGCCTTCGCCGAGGGCACGCGCGCGGCGTACGGGGCGGTGGCCACGCCGGTCGAGGGGACGATGCTCACGGTCGCCCGGGAGGCCAGCGAGGCCGCCGTCGCGGCAGCGGAGGAGGGTGGCGACGTCGGAGCGGTCCTCGAGGCGACGGTGACCGCCGTGGCGGAGTCGGTGCGGCGGAC
>DASXWX010000353.1:0-4631 GCA_036503395.1 Candidatus Limnocylindrales bacterium | reverse complement strand
CGCGGACGGCCGTCTCGGCCTCAGAGCCGGGCGGAGGCCGGCGGGAGGTTCAGCCGGGCGCCGGCCGGGTTCGGCGCTGGAAGACGACTCCCGGCCGCCAGGGCGTGCCGAGCCGCGGCAGCAGCCACCGGTCGACCCCGTAGAACCCGGCGACCTTCCAGGCCAGGATCAATCCGACGCTGAGCGTGAACATGATGGGATTCGTCGAGGCCGACCCGGCGAGCAGGTACGACATGTTCATGAACGCGCCGAAGAACGCCGCGATGCCCGTGAGGGCGCCGACGATGAGACCGATCCCGACGGCGATCTCGCCGAAGGTCACCAGGTACGCGAACCAGCCCTGGGCGTGTGCATCGACGAGGGTCTGGATGAACGTCCGGTACCACTCGTACGTGATGGGCGCCTTGCCCTGCTGGGGAACCGCCGCCGCCACGTTCCAGTAGCCGAGCAGCGCGCTTCCGCCGTCGAGCCAGCCGGCTCCGGTCGCCTTGTGCCAGCCAGCCTCGAGCCACTCGAAGCCGACGAAGATGCGGATCGGGAGCCAGACGAGGCCGGCCGCGGAGTTGTTGAACAGGAAGCGCGCGAAGGCAGGCCCTTCGATCTGGATCTCGTCGCTCTCCGGCTCCGCGCGGGCCTCGAGATAGAGCACTACGGACAGCGCGATCGCGGCGGCCCAGAAAGCCACCGTCACGATGGGCCGGACGGTGTCCGGCACGACGAACCATGGGTTGACCAGCCACAGCAGGAGCAGCGTCGCCACCGCTCCGAGGACGAGTGCCCACGACCGCAACCCGGCCATCCGGTTCACCTCCATCGCATGTTCCGTCCAAAGAGGGGTGTTGCGACCATGATCCCGCGACCCGCGCTAGGTCTGCGCGTTGCGCAGGACCATCACCGGGCACGGTGCGTGGCGGATGACATAGTCGGACACGCTGCCGAGGACCGCGCGTTCGACACCGCCACGCCCACGGCTGCCGACGACGATCAGATCGACGCCCTCCGAGGCAGCCGCCTCGACGATCGACTCGCCGGCGGTGCCGGTCCAGATCAGGTACTCGGCCGCCACGCCCTGCCCGCGCGCGGCCGCCACGACCGTCGACACCTCGGCCTCACGCGCGGTCCGAATCTGGTCGACGCGGAGCCCGGATCGACGCGCGCCCGGATCGATGACGCTCACCACGAGGAGACGGGCGCCCAACGCCGCGGCCAGGTCGATCGCGCGGTCCGTCGCCGCCGCCGAGGCGAGGGACAGATCGGTGGCGACGAGGACGTGTTCGACCGGACGGCGGCGCACCCCGGGTTCGGTCGCCCGCGCGAACCGTCCGGCCGTCGTGGCGCCGTTGAGGCCAACGGAAGTGGACATGGGGAGCAGTGTCTCCGTGTCGATGCCATCGGCCCAGTGACCTTCGGCCCGCCCGCGGGGGGCCCACCGTCCTGTTCCCGTCGCGCTACCCTCGCCGCGGTGACGGTCGATTCCGGGGAGCTGGACCGACTGCGGGCAGCCGTGGAGCGGGGCGACGCCCGCCGCGACGCCGTGGACGAGGCGGCCCGGGCGATCGCCCAGGTGCTCGACGTCGACGACGTCCTCCAGCTGATCGTGGATCGAGTCAGGGCCCTCGTCCGGGCCCGCTGGGCGGCGCTCGGCATCGTCGATCGCTACGGGTTCATCGAGCAGTTCATCACGAGCGGGATCTCTGACGCGGATCGGGCCCGGATCGGGGCTCCGCCGGTCGGACATGGGCTGCTCGGGCTGATCATCCGCGAGCACCGCTCGTACCGGATCCCCGAGATCGCAGCGCACCCCGACAGCGCGGGCTTCCCACCCAATCACCCGCCGATGACGTCATTCCTCGGCGTGCCGGTGCTGCTGAAGGGGCGTGCCGTCGGCAACTTCTACCTGACCGACAAGGAGGGCGCCCTCGAATTCACCGAGGAGGACCAGCAGGTCGTCGAGCTCTTCGCCTCGCACGCCGCCATAGCGATCGAGAACGCCCGGCTCCACGAGCAGGTGCGGCGGCTCGCCGTGGTGGACGAGCGGGAGCGGATCGGACGCGACCTCCACGACGGGGTCATCCAGAGCCTGTACGCGGTCACGCTCGGCCTCGAGGACGTCCCGGACCTGATGGCCGAGGCACCCGACGAGGCGGCGACCCGCGTCGACCGCGCGATCGAGTCGATCCATACGACGATTCATGACCTGCGCAACTTCATCTTCGGCCTCCGGCCCGAGCTGCTCGACCGGGCGACGCTGCTCGACTCGATCAGGACGCTGGCGGACGAGCTCGGGACGACGACGGGGCTGGAGGTCGAGCAGCTCCTCGACCCGGTAGCGGCTCTCGGCCTGGACGACGAGCGGTCGGCCGATCTGCTCCATGTCGCGCACGAGGCGATGTCGAACGTCGCCCGACACGCGAACGCCACCCACGCGACCGTGGAGTTCCGGTCGGACGGGCGTGACTCGATTCTCGTCGTGGCCGATGACGGCGCGGGCTTCGACCCGAGCGTCGACCGATCCGGCACGCATCAGGGCCTGCCGAACATGCGCCGACGGATCGAGGAATCAGGCGGGCAGCTCCACGTCGAGAGCGCCGTGGGAGGCGGCACTCGTATCATCGTCCGCGTCCCGCGCTCGAACGTGACCGCGGCGGAGGGGCTGACGTGAGCGGACCGGTCGGATCAGCGTTGCGCTTGCTCGTCGTCGACGATCACGAGGTCGTCCGCCAGGGACTCGTCGCACTGCTGGATCGTCGCGAGGGCTTCCAGGTCGTGGCCGAGGCCGGGTCGGTCAAGGAGGCGATCGATCAGGCCCAAAGGTTCGAGCCCGACATCGTGATCATGGACGTCCGACTCCCCGACGGGTCCGGCGTCGAGGCGTGCCGGGACATCCGGGCCGAACGGCCGGCCACCCGGGTGATCATGCTGACGTCGTACCCGGACGAGGAAGCCGTGCTGGCTGCCATCGTCGCCGGTGCCTCGGGCTATCTCCTCAAGCAGATTCGCGCCCGCGACCTCGTCGCCGCCCTCGAGACCGTCGGACGCGGTGAGTCCCTGCTCGATCCGGCGGTGACGGAGCGGGTCCTGGAGCGGGTCCGCCGGATTGCGACGGGCGGCCAGAACGAGGAGCTGGCCCAGCTGACACCACAGGAGCAGAAGATCCTGCTGCTCGTCGCCGAGGGCAAGACGAACAAGGAGATCGCGAGCGAGGTCTTCCTGTCCGACAAGACCGTCAAGAACTACGTCAGCTCCATCCTCGCGAAGCTGAATCTCGAGCGCCGCGCCCAGGTGGCCGCCTTCGTCGCGAAGCACCATCTCGGCCCGGGCGGCTGATCCGCGACGACCTCTACGGCTCCGCCCGTCGAGACGGGAAACCGTCACGGAATAGGGGTGGTCGTTGGTCACCGGTTCGACCGCCACGAGATCACGCGGGTCGAGCAGCGGCTCGTGACCCTGCCGCCGAACGGCAGTCCGCAGCGCGACCGTAAACGAGCCGGCGGTTGTTCCGTCGCGCTCGGCCCAGGCGTCCTCCTCGGCGCGAAGGGCCCGCTCGAGGATCATGGAGCGAGTCCGTCCGTCCTCGATCGCTCCACGCGGACCGTGCAGACCGGCCACCTCGAGGCGGTTGCCCGTCAGCGTCCCGGTCTTGTCCGTGATGACGAGGTCGACGGCGCCGAGGACCTCCTCTGCGTTGAGTCGGCGGACGAGAACGCCGCGGCGAAGGAGCCGATACGCCCCAAGCCCGAGGATCACGGCCAGCAGGATCGGCGGCTCCTCCGGGATCGCCGCGATCGCGGCCGATATGCCGGCGAGCAGGTTCGCCGAAGCAGGATTCCCCCGGGGGAACCCGAGTCCGGTCGTGACGATGATCAGCGCGATAGCGACGACGAGCAGGATTCGAACGAGGCGGTCGAGCTCGTGTTCGAGCGGTGTTCGTCCGCGACGACGGCCGCCGAGGCCGCCGGCAATGCGGCCGACCTCAGTGGCGCTGCCGGTCGCGATCACGAGGCCCTCGCCTCGGCCGCCGACGACGCTCGTTCCCGAGTAGGCGATCGCGTGCCGCTCGATCAGGGCGGCGGCGGCCGGATCGGGCTCGATCCTGCCGGGCTCGGGGATCGATTCGCCCGTGAGGATGCTTCGATCTACCAACAGGCGGTCGGCGCGTGAGATTCGGATGTCGGCGGGCACGATGTCGCCGGTCCGAAGGAGGACGACATCGCCGGGCACGAGCTCGCTGGCGGCGACGTCGACGGGCCGACCGCCGCGACGCACGTGCGCTCGTGGGGCGGACGCGGCCCGGAGAGTCTCGAGGGCATGCTCGCCGCGGTACTCGGTGACGGCATCGGCGCCGACGATCGGGAGGAGCGCGACGAGGATGAGCAGACCGTCGCGGACCTCGCCGAGCAGCACAGCAGCCACACCCGACGCAACGAGCAGCAGGACGAACGGCTCGGTTGCGGCGCCGAGGAGGATGCGCCAGAAGCCCGGCGCGTCCGCTCCGACGATCGCATTCGCTCCATAGCGCGACCGACGGCTTTCCGCCTCGTCGGCGGCGAGACCGGTCGCGGGATCGACCCGGAGCCGGGCGGCCACGCTCGGCACCGACTCCGCGTGGCTGTCCGGCGCGAGCTCGAGCC
>DASXWX010000352.1:0-6001 GCA_036503395.1 Candidatus Limnocylindrales bacterium | reverse complement strand
ACGACGAGCGCGAGACCGGTCATCGCGCCGGCCCGGACGACCGATGCCGAGGCGCCGGCGAAGACCACGAACGCGGCGATCGCGGCGACGAGCGCGAACGCCCGAAGGCGTGGCCGAACCCGAAGCGCGAGGGGCGCAAGGAACGCGATCACGAGCGAGACGTTCCAGCCCGAGATCGCGACGACGTGGCTGACGCCCGCGGCGGTGAAGTCGGCCGCGAGGTCGCGATCGACTCGCTCACGCAGGCCGACGACCATCCCCGCGCCGAGGCCGGCCGCCGGCTCGGGGAGCGCCGTCGCGAGCGCGTCGCCGACGGCCCTCCGGACCGATTCGATCGGCGACGCCGCGTCCACGCGCTCGATCGACCGCACGAACAGGCGCGGCGAGTCCCCGGGCCGCGTCGGTGGTCGAAGGTCGCCCTCGACGCGAACACGATCGCCCGGCCCGAGCACGGGATAGGCGGGAACGGTCATCGCGACCTGGAGGGTCCCGTCGTCGAGGTCGAGATCGGCGACCGCCGGCACGCCGCTGTCGCGGGCCGAGAAGACCGACCGGACCGTCGCGGTCCATGGGCCGCTACCGGTTGGCAGCGCCGGATCCGACGCGGTCGGGGACGTGGCGATCCTCAGGGCGAGGATTCCTGCCGCCGCGGCCGCGACGAGCCAGCTCACACCGCTTCGCCGGCCGGCGGTCAGGGCGGCGAGCGACCCGCTGACGACGACGACGACGCCGGCCCCAGCAAGCGCCGCGCCGCTCGCCTGCCAGGACGCGACCGCGATCTGCGCGCCGAGTGCGGCGGCGACGACCCCGAGCGAGACCCAGCCCGCGCGCGGCACGTCAGCGGACCACGATCAGGTCGCGGATCTTCGCGAGCGTCGCGGCGCCGACGACCTTTCTCGTCAGGAGGTCGTCGACGGACGCGAACGGCTGTTCGGTCCGAGCGGTGACGATCTTCGCCGCCGTCACCGGCCCGATGCCCGGGAGTGTGTCGAGCTGGCTTTCGCTCGCGGTATTGACGTCGATCGGTCCGGCGTCGCCAGGTGGACCCTCGGCGTCGCCCGCCGGGACGACGTCGCCGCGACGCGGGACCGTGACCTGATCGCCGTCGTCGACGGGTTCCGCGAGATGCAACGTGCGACCGACCGCCGTCGCGTCGACGGCCGCGCTGTAACCGCCCGCCGCCGCGATCGCGTCCGCGACACGACTCCCCGGCGGGATCGTGACAAGGCCCGGGTGGCGCACGGCACCGTCGACCTCGACCACGATCGAATCGGAATCGGCGGTGTCCCCGCTCGGCAGCGCAACAAGTCCGCTCGGCGGCTTCGGTGCGGCCAGGATCCCGACCACGAGGATGAGAGCCCCCACGAGCGCGACGCCGACCGCGGCGCTTGGCGCGATCAGCCGATACGTGCTCGGAGCGGGCGCCGGCGGTCCGGCCTCCGGCTCGGATGCCTGGATGGCCGACCACGTGCGCGGCAACGGGTCCACGGGGACCTCCCTCGGCGGGAGATCGGGCGCCGGGGAATCCGAACGCCCCACTGCTCAGGGGGCACTTCCTGGGCGGCGGGGCGTCGGCCGCGAAGATACGGACGGGCGCTTAGCTGCGACTTATGCGGACGGGACCGACTCCCACTCGACCCACCGCTCGCCGTCCCACCAGCGGTGCCAGATCCGGCCGTCGCGGCCGGGCGCGAAGACGTCGAGTCGGTCGGCGCCCCAGCTCGACGCCGTCGGCGTCCCGGTCAGCTCCCCGCCGAGCGACTCCCACTCATGCCACGACGTCCCGTCCCAGTAGCGGTCCCAGAGCGCGCCGTCGTCGAAGATCGCGAAGACCTCGAGCTGGTCCGGTTCCCAGGCGGTCACGGCGGGAGGCGACGCCAGACGACCCCCGAGGCTCTCCTCGGGGGTCCAGCCGTCGCGCGTCCAGGCGCGGTGAATGAGCGAGCCGTCAGCGTCGACTCGGAAGAGGTCGATCCGGTCCCGGCCCCACGAGACCGCCGCGAGGCCGTTCGGTTCGCTCACTCTCGCCTCCCTGGTCAGGCGGCCTCGGGCTCGGCCCAGCACTCGACGCTCTGGGCGGCGTCGCCGACCCAGTGCGCTATCCGGGCGATGCCACGACGGACGCGCCCCGGCGTCTCACGATCCGTCGCATGGACCGCGCGAGCCAGACGATCTCGCTCGCTCTCCGCGACCAGCTCGGCGCCGATCTCGAGGGCGCGTAGGTATTGCAGCTGCCACATGATGGCGCCTCCCTTCTAGCCCTGTCGCTCGTCCAGGAACCCCGGGCGGCTTTCGGCACCCCAGCGGTCGGCAGCCACGTCCACGATGACGAGCAGCGCGATGGCCGCGACGATGGCGATGAGGGCTTCCATCTCGACCTCCTGAGGTAACCGTTTCCAGCGCTTATTCCAGTTACGAAGACTACCGTCTTGTCAGTAACCTGTCAACTGGTATAAGGTGGTTACGTCATGACGGTACTCGCCCACCCCCACGGCCACGAAGTCGAGCTCGACACGGCCCTCGATTTCGTCAACACGCTCGAGCTGGAGGGCAGCGATCTCGTCGACCATCTGCCCGACGTTGATGCCGTCATCGCCTGGCTGGCCGAGCACGGGCTGGTCCACCCGGAGCTGTGCGCTGACGACGACGACCGTGTGGTCGAACGGGTCCGCACGGTCCGCGAGGCGCTCCGAACGGTCATCGACGCGCTGGCCGAGGACCGGGCCGCCGATCCTGGCGCGCTCGGCACGGTCAACCAGGCGCTCGCGGCCCGCGACGCCGTCGAGCTCGTGCCCGCGCCGGAGGGTGCGCGCGTGGGCCATCGCCACGTCGGCGATCCGATCGACGGTGCCCTGGCCCGGCTCGCGGAGCCGCTCGTCTCGCTCGTCGCCGAGGGCGACATCAGCCGTCTCAGGGTCTGCGCGAACGATCGCTGCCGCTGGGCGTTCTACGACACGTCACGCACCGGTCGCCGCCGCTGGTGCGACATGGCGACCTGCGGCAACCGGGCCAAGGCGGCCCGTCACCGGGCCCGAGCAAAGCGCGAGGGCGGCTAGCCGCCGGAGGCGCCCGCGACCGCCAGCCCGGCGTGCTTCGCCAGGAGCGGCTTGACCTCCGTCACGAAGCGCGTCATCGACTCCTCGTCATACGGAGCCGGGAAGCCCGAGATGAGGTGGTAGTAGCCGAGGTCGAGATACGGCGCGAGCTGCTCCGCGACCTGCTCGGGCGTGCCGCGGGGATGGTCGGTCGGGAAGCGCGGGACACGGTTCCGTTCGTACGCGACCCGACCAACGCGCTCCGCCTCGGCCGCGCTGTCCCGAATGACGACGCTGCCGATGTTCGAGGTCCGCTCGATCTCCGCAGGATCGCGTCCGATCTCCTCGCAGTGCTGGCGCAGGACCTCCTCCTTGTGACGGACGGTCTCGAGGCCGCCGCCGACGTTGTTCATGTCGGCGTACTGGGCGACGAGCCGCAGGGTCACCTTCTCGCCGCCGCCGCCGACGCAGATCGGGAGATGGGGCTGGACGGGCGGCGGGTCGTTTCGGACGTGGGAGGCCCGGTAGCGCGATTCGGGTCGTGCCGACGGCTCGGTCCCGTCGAGCATGCCGCGCATGATCGGAAGTGCGTCGCGGAGCCAGCGCAGGCGCTCACCGGGCCCTGACCCGAACTCGAAGCCGAAGTCGTGCGCCTCGCCCTGGAACCACGCGGCCCCGATCCCGAGGATCGCCCGGCCGCCGCTGATGTGATCGAGCGTCGTCGCCATCTTCGCCACGAGGCTCGGCTCGCGATACGGGTTCGCGCCGACCATGAGCCCGATCCGGACGCGCTCGGTTCGGGCGGCCCAGGTCGTGATCGTCAGCCAGCCCTCGAAGTTCGGCCCGTGCGGGTCGCCCACGATCGGGTAAAGGTGATCCCACGTCCAGAGCGTGTCGTACCCGAGCCGCTCGGCCCGCAGCCCGGCCTCGAGCAGCGACGGCCAGTCCGTGTATTGGTTCCAGCACAGCGCGCCAAGCTTCACGTCAGCCATTCGTGCCTCCGGTATCGGTTCTCGCGTGATCGTCGCGCCCACGAGGTTGCGGGCGCGTGCCGCCGGAGGGTCAGCTTCGGACGACGACGTTCACGAGGCGGCCGCCACCGGCGACGATCACCCGGTCGGGTGTTCGGCCGGCGAGCAGCTCGCGGATCCGCTCGCGCGCCAGGACGATCTGCTCGAGCTCGAGCTCGCTGATTCCCGTCGGGACCTCGATCCTGTCGCGCAGCTTGCCGTTCACCTGGATCGGGACCTCGTACGTCTCGGCCGTCGCCGCGCGGACGTCGACCTCCGGCCACGACTCGGTGTGGATCGACCGCCACTCCTCGCCGCGCGCCGCGAGCCGTCGGCTCCAGAGCTCCTCGGAGATGTGAGGTGCCGCGGGGGCGAGCATCAGCAGCAACAGTCGGATTGCGTCGTCCCAGTCGGTCAGGTCGGCCGCCGTCGTTCCCCGGTATCGATAGAGGACGTTCACGAGCTCCATGAGCTTCGCGACCATCGTGTTGAAGTGGAATGACTCGTAGTCCGCGGTCACGTCGAGGAGCGTCCGGTTCGCGGCGGCCCGGAGCGCATTCCCTGCGGCGACGTCGTCCTCGCCCTCCGGCAGGCGCCCCGCAGCCGGGTCGCCCGGCTCGCGACCGTCCGGATCGAGCGTCACGGTCCAGACACGGCGGAGGAAGCGGAAGACGCCGTCGATGCCCGTCTCGCTCCACGGCCCGCCCTGGTCCCACGGGCCCATGAACATGAGGAACAGGCGAACGCTGTCTGCGCCGTACTTCGCGATGAGGTCATCCGGATCCTGCACGTTGCCGCGCGACTTGCTCATGCGCTCGCCGTCGGCACCGAGGATCTGGCCCTGGTTGAACAGGCGCTTGAACGGCTCGTCCTGGTCGACCAGCCCGAGGTCGCGCATCGCCTTCGTCCAGAACCGGCTGTACAGCAGGTGCATGACGGCGTGCTCGGCACCGCCCGTGTACTGGTCGACGGGCGTCCAGCGATCGACCATCGCGCGCTCGATGGGCCCGTCGTCCTTGTGGGGCGACAGGTAACGGAACCAGTACCAGGACGAGTCGACGAAGGTGTCCATCGTGTCCGTCTCGCGGCGGGCCGGACCGCCGCACCGCGGGCAGTCCACCCGCAGGAACGCCTCGTCGCGGTTGAGCGGATTCTCGCCACGGCCGCCGTAGTCGACGGTGTCCGGCAATCGCACCGGCAGGTCCTCGTCGGGAACCGGCACGATCCCGTCGCGATCGCAGTAGATGATCGGGATCGGGGTCCCCCAGTAGCGCTGCCGGCTGAACAGCCAGTCGCGGAGGCGGTAGGTGACGGTCGCCTTGGCCAGGCCGCGTCCGGCGAGCGCGGCGACGATCCGTCGCCCTCCTTCGTCCGCGGGCAGCCCACTGAAATCGCCGGAGTTGACCAGATGCTCGTCCGTGGCGTGGGAGACGAACGCCGTGTCGAGCGGCTGGTCGTCGGTGCCCGGAGCCGCGACGACGCGCCGGATGTCCAGGCCGAACCTCCGCGCGAATGCGAAGTCCCGCTCGTCGTGGGCGGGAACGGCCATGATCGCCCCCGTCCCGTATCCGCCAAGGACGTAGTCCGCGACCCAGATCGGAATCCGCTCGTCGTTGACGGGGTTGATGGCGTACGAGCCGGTGAAGACGCCCGTCTTCTCCCGGTCCGTCGAGAGGCGCTCGATCTCGGTCCGGCGAGCGGTCGCCGCGACGTACGCCTCGACCTCGCCGCGACGGTCCGGATGCGTCAGCGTCGGAACCAGCGCGTGCTCGGGTGCCAGGACCATGAAGGTCGCCCCGAAGAGCGTGTCCGGTCGCGTCGTGAAGACTCGCAGCTCGTCACCGCCGGGATGCGCGTCGTCGGGCGCCGTCGTGAACACCACCTCGGCGCCCTCGGACCGGCCGATCCAGTTCGTCTGCTGGACCTTGATCGGCTCGGGCCAGTCGAGGCCGCTGA
>DASXWX010000351.1:0-3152 GCA_036503395.1 Candidatus Limnocylindrales bacterium | reverse complement strand
CGGGCCTCCTGGAGCTCGGCGAGGACCGTCACGACCCGCGGCGTGAGCACGCCGTAGTCGTAGTCGGACACGATGACGGCGTCGGCCTCGGCATGGGCGGCCGCGAGCCGCGCGATCAGCGCGTCCTCGGTCGCCGCGTCGACCGGCTCGACGGTGCCGGAATCGAGGCGGACGAGCATCTGGCCGTCGGCGAGGATTCGTTCCTTGGCCAGCGTCGTCCGGCCGGCGCGGACCACCACGTGGTCGGTCGGCACGCCACGGCCGCCGAGCGCCTCGCGGAGCCGCTCGCCGTGTGTGTCGTCGCCGACCACCGACACGAACGTCGGACGGCCGCCGAGCTCGGCGACGTTGACCGCCGTGTTGCCGGCACCACCCGGCGCATCGACGCGCTCGGCGAGAGCGACGATCGGCACCGGCGCTTCGCGGGACAGGCGCTCGGCGCTCCCGCGTACGTAGCTGTCGAGCATCGCCTCGCCGACGACGAGGACGCGGCAGCCGGCGAACGAGCGGAGGCGGTCGACGAGCCGGCTCACGACGCACTCCCGGTCACGATCCGGGCCGCGCTCAGGAGGTCGGGCACGGCGAAGTCCGGACGCCGCGTCTCGGGCAGCGACGCCGCGGTCCTCCACTCCGGGCCGACGAGGATCGCCCGGCAGCCGGCGGCTCGGCCGGCGGCGACATCCATCCAGGTGTCGCCGATCATCCAGCTTCGCGAGAGATCCGCGCCGAGCTCGGCCGCGGCCATTCGCAGGAGTCCCGTCGCCGGCTTCCGGCAGTCGCAGACGATCGCCCAGGGCCCCGTCGCAGACGGCAGGTGCGGGCAGGCGTACATCGCCGCGAGGCGGCCGCCCCGTGCCTCGACCTCGTCGTGGAGGTGGTCCGCGAGCAGGGCGAGCTCGCGGAGGGTGTAGTAGCCGCGGGCGACGCCCGACTGGTTCGAGCAGATCGCGAGCGGCAGACCGGCCCGGGCGAAGAGTTCGATGGCCGTCTCGGTGCCCTGGACGAGCCGGACACGCCGCGGATCGACGTTGTAGGGCAGGTCCTCGATGAGCGTGCCGTCCTTGTCGACGAACACGAACGGCCGAGCCGCCGCCGTCGAGACACCGCCGGCCCACTCGTCGAAGCGGGCGACGAAGGCGGCCGAGGGATCCGCGGCGACGGGATCGCCGCGCCCGGGCTCGATCGGACGGACGCCGGCTTCGATCACGGCCACGACGTCTCGTTGAGCGGCAGGACCATGAGCTCCGGGATGACGACGCCGTCGGGCTGCTCGAGGGCGAACCGGACGGCATTCGCCGCGGCGTGGGGATCCATCAGGTTCTCGAGAGGGACGTCGGGGAATCGATCGAGGATGAATGGCGTCCGCATTCCGCCGCAGACGACGGCCGTCACCCTGACGCCGTAGCGCCGTGCCTCGGCGTGGAGCGCGTGGCTGAACCCGAGGAGCCCCCACTTGCTCGCGTGGTAGGCCGTCGCCTCGGTCCAGGCCCGCTTCGCCGCGGTCGAGGTGATGTTGACGACGTGTCCGCGGCTGGAGTGGCGGAGCGCGGGGAGCGCCGCCTGGGTCATCGTCATCGGACCGCGCAGGTTGACGTCGATCACGCGGCCCCACTCGTCCGCGGTCATCTCGTCGAAGGCCTTCGTGACGTCCGTGCCGGCGTTGTTCACGAGCACGTCGAGCCTGCCGAAGCGCTCGATCGCGTTCCGGACGGCGTCGGCGGCTGAGCGCTCCTCGCGGACGTCGAGGGTCACCGCGACCGCGTCCGCCCCGTCGAGCGCGGCGACCGTCTCGTCGGCCGCCTCGCGCCGGACGTCGGCGACGACGACGCGCATGCCGGCGTCCGCGAGGACCTCGGCCGTCGCCCGCCCGAGACCCCTGCCGGCGCCCGTGATGAGGACGACGCGGTCCTCCGTTCGGCCACGCCGCTCGACGTCGGTCAGACGCTCGAGGGTGGTCATCGACCGCCCCTTCCGCCGCTCGCGAGCCGCGCGTCTCGGCGGGGCCGAGCGGTCGCCCGTTCGCGGCGGGGCTCGATCGCCACGGGTTCGGCCGCCGCCTCCGCTCGCGACGTCGTGGGGAACCAACCGGCGTCGGCGAGCCGCTGCTCAACGAGCTCGGCGAGGAGATGAACGATCACGCCGTGGACCTCCTGGATGCGTTGGGTGTCGAAGGCCGGCACGACGAGCGATACGTCGGCCAGGCCGTGGAGCTCGCCGCCGTCGCGACCGACGATCGCCACCGTCCCGAGCCCGAGCTCGCGGGCTCGTGCGAAGGCGCGGACGAGGTTCGGCGAGCGACCGCTCGTCGAGAGCCCGACGAGGACGTCGCCGTGACGGCCGAATGCCTCGACCTGGCGGGCGAGGACGTCCTCGTAGCCGACGTCGTTCGCCCAGGCGGTCATCGACGCCGGCTCCGCGCCGAGGGCGATCGCGGCGAGCCCGGGCCGACCGGAAACCCTGAACCGGCCGACGAACTCGGCGGCGAGGTGCTGGGCCTCGGCCATGCTCCCGCCGTTGCCGGCGACGAGCAGACGACCGTCGCGGGCGAAGGCCGCCGTGACCATGGCCGTGGCGTCGAGGATCGGCTGGCGAAGCCGGCGCTTCGTCGCCAGCAGGGTGTTGGCGCTCTCCTCGAACGTCCGATCGACCGACGCCAGCTGCTCCGCGACCTCGCGCCGGGCGAGCCGGCGCTCGGCGAGGACCGCGTCGTACAGCTCGCTGACGGTGGCCGCGACCCGCGTCCAGGTGAAGAGGTCGTTGACGCGCCGAACGGCCTGCCGGGCGAAGACCGACAGCAGCTTCGGGTGCCGGTAGAGATGGCCGATCCGTTCGGCCAGCGCGTCCGGGTCGCGGGGGGAAACGAGGTACCCGGTCTCGCCGTCGCGGACACTGAACTTGATGCCGCCGACGTTCGAGCCGACGACCGGCGTGCCGCAGGCCATCGCCTCGAGCGGCGTGATGCCGAAGGGCTCGTACCAGGGCGTCGCGAGGACGATGTCGACCGACCGGTAGACGTCGGGCATGTCGGAGTGCGGGACCTGGCCGAGGAAGCGGACCCGGTCGGCCACCCCCACCTCGTCGGCGACCGCCATGAGCCGTCGCGCCTCCGGGTCGTGGTCGACCTCGGTCGCGCTCGGGCCGCCGGCGACGAC
>DASXWX010000350.1:0-10005 GCA_036503395.1 Candidatus Limnocylindrales bacterium | reverse complement strand
GATCGGGGTCCGTCGGCGGCGCGCGTTGGGATTGCGGACCGGGCGGAGGGCGCCCGCGCTCGCAGTCATCCGGCGGTGTCAGGCCGGCGGTCGTCGAGGCGATCGCTGGAGGGGGTCACTCGTCGTCCGGAGTGTCCGGGTGTCGCTCGATCTGGTGAAGGCCCATCGCCTTCACGGTGAACGTGTCCTGGATGGCGAGGTACCGGGCGGTGTCGCTGTCGGAGTCGTTGAAGTGCTGATGCCACGCCCACAGCGGGATGCCGATCAGGTCGCCCTCCTCCCAGTCGACCCGCTCCTCGGGCTCGCCGTCATAGTGCATCACCGTGTGGCCCTTGCCCTTCACGATGTAGAGGACGGCCTCGGTCGTGTGGCGGTGCTTGACCGACGCGTGGCTCGGCGGGAGCTCCGACAGGTGCGGCTGCAGCCGGATCGCGCCCGAGAGCCGGTAGAAGCGCGCCTTCGTGCCGCGGTACTCGCGGGCGACGAGGTCGGTCGTCCTGAGGTCCTTGACGATCGTCGCCTCGGTCGGCGGGTTCTTCTTGTTCCACGCCTCGCGCTGGGTCATCTCGGTGATGGCCGTGCCGCTCAGCGGCTGTTCGGGCGCGGGCGTCAGGCGCTTCTCGGCGGTCACGGGGAAAGCTCCTCCAGGCAGGCTGCGAGCGGGGACAGGAGAGCGGAACCTTGGATAGAGTCTCGGGCGACATTGTAGACAATGTCAACGACTTCGGTTACATTCCCGATCGCCTAGAAGCGTGGGCCTGGGCCGCCCAGCGCGCCAAGGAGGAGGAATGGAGAGTAGCGCGAGCCCTCGTCGTAGAGGGCTGCTCCTGTCGCTCGTCGCGAGCGCCGGCCTCGTCTTCGCCGCCTGTTCGGGCTCGGCATCGCCGTCGGCCCCGGCCGCGTCGACGGGAGGGTCGGCCGCCGCGAGCGCACCGGCCTCGGGCGGCGCCGTGACCCTGCCCGCGCCGGAGAAGAAGACCCTCAAGATCGGCCTGAGCACCGGTGGCGAGGCCAGCCAGTACGCGGAGTACCTCGCCTCGCAGCTCGACTTCTACAAGAAGTACGGCGGCTTCGACAGCGTCGAGGTGTCGGGGCTCCAGGGCGACGCAAAGGTCGTCCAGGCCCTCGTCGCCGGCGGTCTCGACATGGGCGTTCTCGGTGTCTCGTCCGCGATCAGCTCGCAGACGACCGACACGCCGCTCAAGGTCGTCTCGCTCAACGGCGTGACGCTGACCGACATGCTCGTGTGCGGGCCGGACGTCAAGACCGGCGACGACGTGAAGGGCAAGACCGTCGCCGTCAGCACGTTCGGCGGCACGTCCCACGGCTCGGTGATCATCCTCCTCAGCCAGATCGGGCTGACGGCCAATGACGTGACGATCACCCAGGTCGGCAACCAGGACGCGCGGCTCGCCGCGGTCAAGGCCGGTTCCGTGGCCTGCGCCCCGATCGATCTCGCCCAGAAGGACGCGGTCACCCAGGCCGGGCTGAGCATCATCACGGACAACAAGTCGAGCGGGAAGCAGTGGGGCCGGAGCGGTCTCGGCGCAACCGCCGACTTCATCTCCAAGAACCCGAACACGGTCCTGGGCGTCGTCGCCTCGGCACTCGCGGCCCAGAACTACATGTTCACGAACACCGACGACGCCGGCGCGAAGTTCGCCGAGTACAGCCAGCAGTCGCCGGAAGACGCGAAGGCGATCATCCAGGACTTCACGACCTGGGGCGACCGGTCGATGGACTGGACGGACGACGCCTTCAACTACCCGAAGCAGGTCCTCGCTGCGGTCAACCCGCAGAGGGCCGACGTCGACGTCACCAAGGCGTATGACAAGAGCTTCCTCCAGAAGCTCAACACCCTGGGCTTCTACGACTCGATCGGCGACCCCGAGAAGCCGACGCAGTAACCCGCTCATCCTCCTCTACGCACCGCCCCCGGGTTCCCCCACCGGGGGCGGTGCCATTTTCCGGACCAGCGAACAGGAGGTCGGGTCAGATGTGTGGATCGACGGTCGGCATGGCCTCGGCAGACCTCGTGGCGGCCGGACCGCCTGACGGCGTCGACCGCATCGTCGACCTCGCCGACCTGCTGCCCATCGCGCGGGGCGTCGTGACCCAGGAGGAGGTCCGGCGGACGGCCGCCGGCTTCATCGGCTACGGCGCGACGAAGCCAGGGGATCGCGTCCTCATCGGCGTCGACAGCCAGACCGACCCCGCGATCACCGACGCGATCGCGTCGGCGCTCCGTGAGCTCGGTGCGTCGGTGGACGTGGTCGTCGCCCAGGTCGAGCCCGACCGCGAGTTCGGGCCCCTCGACGAGCTCGGCGTCTCGATGCGGCGACAGCCGTGGACCGAGAACCCGCGCCGCTGGGAGGGTCTGCCCTGGGTCGAGGATCTGGCCGGGTCCCGCGGCTACGACCTCCTGATCCACGGCAAGGGCGGGGCGATCCCGAAGGTGAGCCACCGCTACGAGGGCTTTCCGTGGGTCGTCCGCGACCACTTCGACGCGGCCTCGAACCTCTATCCGCGACCGCTCCATCGGCTCATCAACGAGCGCACGTGGTCGCGCATCACCGAGCACGGCGGCTGCCGCCTGCGCCTGACCGACCCGGAGGGCACGAACCTCTCCCTGACCATCCTCGAGGCGCCCTTCCACGACACCGGCCGCCACGACTACGGGCTGACCCCGAAGTGGGGCCACCTCATGGCCCACCCGCCGACGCCGATCGAGCCGAGCGACGACACGAGCGGCGTGATCGCCGGAACGCTCAGCCATTTCAATCGGCCCTTCCCGCGGATCGAGGTCGAGCTGGACAACGCGCGGATGGTGGACATCCGCGGCGGCGGCGAGTACGGGGCTGCCTGGCGCGAGCTCGAGGAGGAGTCGAAGGACACGCAGTACCCGTGCTTCCCGCGGCCCGGCCTGTTCTGGATCTGGGAGATCGCGATCGGGACGAACCCGAAGATCGTCCGGCCCTCGAACATCCAAAGCCTCTCGTCGGGGGGCTTCGAGTGGGAGCGTCGTCGGGCCGGGATCATCCACTGCGGGATCGGCACACGCTGGCGCTCCTCGGAGGAGGTCTGGGCCGGCGAGCGTCACATCCTCTACGGCCACCTTCACGTCCACCTGATGGCGGCGACGCTCGTCGTCGAGACCCCCGCAGGCGAGGTCCCCGTCATCGAGCAGGGCCGGCTGAGCGCCTACAACGACCCCGAGGTCCGGGATCTCGCGGCCCAATTCGGCGATCCCGACGAGCTCCTGCGCGACGACTGGGTACCGCAGATCCCCGGGATCACCGTCCCGGGCTCGTACGAGGAGTACGCGAAGGACCCCGCCCGCTGGGTCTACGCCGGTCGATCGGCCTGATCAGTCCGGCTGCGGCGCGACTGTCGCGAGGCGGCCCCACCCGGGCTCACCCGTGACGACGCCGTTCTCGTAGACGATCCGGCCGCGGACCATCGTGAGGACGGTCCGGCCGACGACGTGGCGTCCGTTCCAGGCCGTCCAGCCGCACTTGCTGAGGACGTCCTCCTCGCGGATCTCGTCCTCTGCTGTCGGGGCCACGACGACGAGGTCGGCGTCGGAGCCCGGGAGCAGCGCGCCCTTCCGCGGCCAGAGGCCGAACAGCCGCGCCGGCGCGGCCGACGCGACCTCGACGAGCCGCTCGACGCGGAGGCGGCCGGCGGCGACCTCGGTCAGGAAGAGCGGCAGCGTCTCCTGGAGATGGGGCAGCCCGCCCGACGCCTTCCACATGTCGGTCCAGCCGATCTCCTTCTCGGCCCGGCTGTGCGGCGCGTGGTCGGTCCCGATCACGTCGATCGTCCCGTCGCGGAGCGCCTCCCACAGCGCGTCTGTCTGGCCCTCACCGGTCCACGTCGACAGGGCATACGGCCCGACCCGCTCGATGTTCTCCCACTCGTTCGCGAGGAGCAGCGAGACCGGGTTGATCTCGGACGTCACGTCCCGGCCGGCGGCCTTGGCCCGTCGGACGATCTCGATCATCCGCTTCGTCTTGATGTGAAGGAGATGGAGGCGCACGTCCGTCGCTTCCTGGAGCCGGGCCACGAGTGCGGCGGCGGTGTCCCAGACGATTCCCTCGTAGGAGGCGAACGCCCGGGCATAGGCGCGGAAGTCCCGTTCGCCGCGTTGGAGGTAGGGCGCCTCGATCGCCCGCATGAGGCCCGGGTCATGGGGATGGACGAGCAGTGGCCGGCCGGTCCCGGCGACCGCGAGCATCGCCTCGAAGAGGTGGCCGTGGTCGCCGAACGAGAGACCGGGTTCCCGGAGGTAGTCGCGGCCGGCGTCCGAGATCAGGTAGGCCTTGAATCCGAGGGCGCCGGCGTCGGCGAGAGCGGGGATCTCGTCGAGGGATGTCGGGACCGGGTGGTGGTTGAAGTCGACGATCGCCGACCGCTCGTAGCGCGCGATCGCCTCGCGGTAGCGCTCGACGGTCGTCGTCGGTGGCGAGACGTTCGGCATCCCCATGACCGTCGTGTACCCGCCTGCGGCCGCCGCCCGCGTCCCGTGGAGGATGTCCTCCTTGTGCTCGTGACCGGGCTCCCGGAGGTGCGCATGCGAGTCGATGAGCCCGGGCAGGATCAGGAGGCCTCGGACGTCTCGGACCTCGCCCGCGTGCGTTGCGCTGTCACCCGATGAGAGCCCGGCGACGCGTCCGTCGGCAAGCGCGAGGTCCGCCTCGACGACGCCGTCCGGCGTCACGACCCGGCCGCCTCGGAGGAGTACGTCGACGCCCATCGCTCGTGGTCCCCTCCGGGCAATCTTGTAGACAATCCGACGGTGGTTGGCTACATTCTGGCGGGCATTGTCGCACTCCCGCAAACCGCCGCGGGAGGGGCCGCAGCCCCCGAAAGCCCGCCCCCCAGGCCAACCCGACGGAGAGAGATGACGACCGAGCAGGTGCGGTTCTACAGCCACGGCGCCGCGCTCGCGGGAACGCTGATGCTTCCCGACGCCGTCGGCGCCGGCCCCGTACCGGCGATCGCCCAGGGGCCCGGCTGGCTCGGCCTGCGCGACGCGAAGCTCTACCGGCCCTACCACGAGGCGCTTCTCGCCGCGGGGATCGCGATGCTCGTGTTCGACTACCGAGGGTTCGGGGACTCCGAGGGCGACGCGACCTACCTCGACCCGGCGACCCAGGTCGAGGACTGGCGAAACGCGGTCACCTACCTGACGACCCGTCCCGAGATCGATCCTTCTCGCGTCGGCGCCTTCGGCTCCGGCGGGACCGGCGGCGGCAACGCCGTGATGGCGGCCGGCCTCGACGACCGGATCAAGGCGACGGTCAGCCAGGTCCCCGTCGCGGACGGTCGCGACTGGCTCCACCGGATGCGCCGCGAGCACGAGTGGCTCGAGCTTCTCGCCCGCCTCGAGGCCGACGCCAGGCGCCGCGTCGTCGAGGGCAGCGGCGAGTGCGTCGCGCCCCGCGACGGGATCATGGTCCCGACGCCGGAACGAAAGACGACGCAGATCAAGAGCGACGTCGACACCCGCATCCCGGCCGAGGTCGAGCTCGCCAGCGCCGAGGCGATCTTCGCCTACCGCCCGATCGACGTCGTCGACCGGATCTCGCCGCGCGCGCTCATGCTCATCTGCGTCGAGAATGACGCGACGACGCCCGAGGACCACGCCGTCGCGCTCTACGAGCGGGCCGGTGCGCCGAAGCGACTGGTCGTCCAGACGGGCACGACCCACTACGCCGCGTACGAGCAATACCGCGACGTCGTGAACCCACTCATCGTCGAGTGGTTCCAGCGCTACCTCGTCGGCGGCGAGGTGCACGTCCACGAACGGGCGGCCGAGGCCTCCGGGTCCTCGATCGTCCACCTTTCGAGGCCCTCATGACCGATCAGCGTTACGACGTCGCCGTCCGGGGCGGCACCCTCGTCACCCCCGCAGGCCGATTCGCCGCCGACCTCGCGGTCGCCGATGGGCGCATCGCCGCGGTCGTCGCGCCCGGGACGCCGCTGGAGGCCGACCGCCACGTCGACGCCTCGGGGCGCCATGTCCTGCCGGGCGTGATCGACGTCCATTCCCACCACCGCGAGCCCGGCTTCACCCACAAGGAGGACATCGTCACGGCGACGAGCGCGTGCGCCGCCGGTGGCGTCACCACCTCCTTCGCGATGCCGAACGTCGATCCGCCGCCGAACACCGCGGAGCGCCTCGACGCGATGCTCGACCTGTACCGGCAGAAGGCGCTGGTGGACTGGAACGTCAACGCGGCCGGGACGGTGCCCGACGAGATCCCCGCCATGGCGACCCGTGGGATCGCTGCGTTCAAGGTGTTCATGGTCGTCGACACCGGACGGTCGTACCCGCACATGCCCGGGATCGGCGTCCACGACCACGGCGACCTGATGAACATCTTCGAGGTCGTCGGCGCGACCGGGCTGCCGCTCATGGTCCATCCCCACGACCAGGCCCTCATGACCCACATCGAGCGCCAGTTCTGGGATCGGGGCGAGCGCGACTTCCGGGCCTACGCCAAGGCCTACTCGGCCTACGACGGGATCATCTGGGACGTCGCGGCGTCGGTCCTCATCCGGATCCAGAAGGCGACGGGCACGCGGCTCCACCTGCTCCACACCCAGACCGAGGGCGTGGTCGACCAGCTTCGCCGGGCGAAGGCGGCCGGCCAGGCGGTGACGGCCGAGCTCAACCCCTGGGCCCTCTTCCTCGGCAACGACTGGGCGAACATCGAGCGGCTCGGGTCGTACGCGCTCAGCTACTACGTCCCGGAGAAGAACACGGAGCCGCTCTGGCAGGCCCTCCGCGACGGCACGATCGACCTCGTCTCGACCGACCACGCGCCGCACACGCGCGAGGAGAAGGAGCCGGGCTGGACCGACGGCTGGAAGGCTCACACGGGCACGCCCTCGACGCAGTTCTACGTGCCGCTCCTGCTCGACGCGGCGAACGCCGGCCGGATCAGCCTCGAGCGGGTCGTCGAGCTGACCTCGGCCGCACCCGCTCGTGCGTTCGGGCTCGAGGCGAAGGGCCGGCTCGAGGTCGGCGCGGATGCCGACCTCGCGATCGTCGATCTCGACCGGGCCTGGACGATCCGCGACGAGGACGTCTTGAGCAAGATCGATTGGACGCCGTACGCGGGTCGCGAGCTCCGCGGCGCCGTCGACCGGACGCTGGTCCGGGGTCGCGTCGTCTACGAGGACGGCCGTGTCGTCGGCGAGCCCGGCTGGGGCCGCCAGGCGCGACCGGGATCGATCCAGGCGCCCGCGGCCGAGCCGGTCGCCGCCGGCAGCCACTGACCGGGCGAACCAGAGGGAGACATCGAATGGCAACTCGTTTCGGACTGCTCGTTCCCCATTTCGGCGTCGAGGCCGACCAGGACCTGCTGATCGAGGGCGCGCAGCTGGCCGAGCGGAGTGGCTTCGACTCGCTCTGGGTGCGAGACCACCTCGTCTTCCACCCGCACGGGATGGAGGGCACCGACCGGACGTTCATCGAGCCGTTCGTGACGCTCGCCTATCTCGCCGGAGTCACCGAGCGGATCGGCCTCGGGGCGGCCACGATCATCCCGTTCCGCCACCCGATCCTCATGGCCTACTCGGTCGCCTCGCTGTCGTGGATGACACGGCGCCGGTTCGACCTCGGGATCGGCGCCGGCAACTTCCAGCACGAGTTCGACGTGATCGCCCAGGGCGACCTCAAGCGGCCCGAGCTGATGAAGGAGCAGACGCTGATCGCCCGCCGGCTCTGGACCGGCGAGAGCGTGGAGTGGCACAGCGAGACGTACGACTTCGCCGACGTCGACCTCAAGCCTCAGCCGCTCTATCCGGTGCCGGTCTGGTGGGGCGGGGCGACGCCCGCGTCGGCCCGCCTCGCGGTCGACTTCTGCGAGGGCTGGCTGCCCGGCCGGATCACGTTCCCGACCTACGAGAAGCGGGTCGCCGACATCCGCCGGATGACCGAGGAGCAGGGCAAGCCGATGATCCTGGCGGGCGCGGTGCCGGTCACCAGCATCGACTCGTCCTACGACGCGGCGACGGCCCGGATGAACGTGCCCGGGCTCATCAAGAACGCCAACGCCCAGAAGTTCTGGCTCAAGCCCGAGGGCGGCGAGTTCACCAGGATCGAGGAGCTCGACGGGTCGATCCTCGCCGGCTCGCCCGACGACATCGTCGCCGGGGTCCGGCGCTACCAGGAGATCGGCTGCGACCTCCTGATCTTCGACTTCCGGATGCGCTTCCCGGACTGGATCGAGCAGATCGGGATCCTCGCCCGCGAGGTCCTGCCGAAGGTCACCGAGACGCCGGTCACCACCGGCTGACGCCGCGGGGGACAGGGTTCGTCGATGGTTGCGCCAACCGTCGGCGAGGTCCTCCGCCGGGGACGGCTGCGCGGCGGCCTGCGGCTGCTCGGACCGGGCTTCGTGGCCGCGGTCGCCTACGTCGACCCCGGCAACGTCGCGACGAACGTCACGGCCGGCGCGCGTCACGGCTACCTGCTGCTGTGGGTCGTCGTGGCCGCCAACCTCATGGCCGTCGTCGTCCAGCACCTCTCGAGCAAGCTCGGGCTGGTGACCGGCGAGAGCCTGCCCCAGCTGTGCCGGGCGCGCTATCCGGTCGCCCTGAACCGCCTCCTCTGGGTCCAGGCCGAGCTCGTGGCGATCGCGACGGACCTCGCCGAGTTCGTCGGCGCGGCACTCGCGATCCACCTGCTGACCGGCGCCCCACTCCTCGTCGGCGCGGTTGCCACAGGTGCCGCCTCGTTCGGGCTCCTGGCGCTGCCCGACGCGGGCTACCGGCGCTTCGAGCGCGCCGTCTCGGCGGCGCTGGCCGTCATCCTCGTCGGGTTCGGGGTCGGGCTCGTCGTCGTCGACGTCGTGCCGGGCGACCTCGTCGATGGCCTCGTCCCGCGGCCGCTCGGCGGCGATGCCCTCCTCCTCGCCGTCGGCATCGTCGGCGCGACCGTGATGCCGCACGTCGTCTACCTCCATTCGGCGCTCATGACCGATCGCTTCCGATCGGTCCGGGCCGAGGAACTGCGGACGCTGCTCCGGTACACCCGGATCGACGTGCTGCTGGCGATGCTGACCGCAGGCGCCGTCAACGTGGCGATGCTCGTGTTCGCCGCGGCGGCCTTCAGTGGCACGGCGACGCCGATCGCCGGCCTCGAGGACGCCCACCGGGCCACCGGGCTCGTGCTCGGCTCGGCCGCGGCCGCCGGATTCGCCCTCGCCCTCCTGGCGTCCGGGCTGTCGAGCTCGAGCGTCGGCACCCTCGCCGGCCAGGTGGTCATGGCCGGGTTCATCGGCCGTCGCATTCCGCTCGTGCTGCGTCGCGCGGTGACGATGGCGCCGGCGCTCGCCTGCCTCGCGGCCGGCCTCGATCCCACCGACCTGCTGATCGTCTCGCAGGTCGTTCTCTCGTTCGGCATCCCCTTCGCGCTGGTGCCGCTCGTCCGGCTCACGGCGTCGCGCCGGCTGATGGGCGAGTTTGCGAACAACCGGTCGTTGACGGCCTTCGCGTCGCTCATCGCGATCGTCGTCGTCGGGATGAACGTCCTGCTGCTCGCGTCCCAGGCCGGCCTGGTCTGAGAGGGCCCTTCGGCGCCCGACGCCCTGGCGGCCGCCTGGCGCCCGGGCGGCCGCCTGGCGCCCTTGTCTTCAAATCGGGCCGGAGTGGATACAATCCGGCGACCAGATCCGCCGTGACCGATCGGAGCTGACGATGACGATCGCCGAGCAGCCGCGCCCCACAGCCCCCGCCGTCCGCGACTGGGGCTCGTTCGTCGGCGGCCACTTCGAGGAGCCCACGGGTGACCTCATCGAGGTCCGCGATCCGGCGAGGTGGGAGGTCATCGGTCGGATCGCCGACGCGGGTCCTGACGGTGTGGATCGCGCCGTCGAGGCGGCCCGGGCCGCCTTCCCGGCCTGGCGCCGGACCCCCGCCCGCGAACGGGCCGCGGTCGTCGGGGCGCTCGCCGACCGCCTCGCGGAGCATGTCGAGGAGATCGCCGCTCTC
>DASXWX010000349.1:0-4179 GCA_036503395.1 Candidatus Limnocylindrales bacterium | reverse complement strand
CGGGGGCACGGCGGGGCCACGGTCGTCCATGGGTCCCATCAGGCTATCGACGCGACGCTTCACTCAAGGGCCGAACGGCCCGCCCCGCGAGTTCGTTTCGGCACGCCGCCCAGAACGGGTCGCCTGGACGAGGATCGTCGCAACAAGATCGCTGACGAGCTCCTTGCCAGGCACGTTGTGACGAACGACACCTGCGCACCGGCCGGATGACCCGCGTCGACGACGCGCGCGGGGCGGAGACTCGCCGCATGACCGACGCCACATGGATCAGCGACTTCGAATCCCTGCGGGTTGCCGACGTCATGACGATCGACCCCGTCGTGGCTCGCATGGACGACACGCTCGAGACCGCGGAGCAGCTCCTGACAACTTTCCGGATCTCCGGGCTGCCGGTCGTCGATCCGGAGGGCCGCCTGGTGGGAGTCATCTCGCAGACCGATCTCGTTCCGGGTGGCGCGACCCTCCGCTCGCTCCTCCACCGCAACGGTGGCCATCTTCGGGTCGGCGAGCTGATGACCGCTCCGGCGATCGCCGTCGGGATGGACACGACCCTCGCCGACGCTGCCCGGCTCATGCATGAACGACAGATCCACCGTCTCGTCGCCGTCGACGGGCGTGCCCGGCCGATCGGCGTCCTCTCCGCCAGCGACTTCGTGACCGTCATCGCCGAGGGCTGAGCCGCCCTCCATGGCACGATCCAGCCGATGCGCCTCGAGCTGACCCGCCGCGCCGACTACGCCGTCCGAGCCATGCTGGCGCTGGCGGCGTCCGACGAGCGACTGAGCGCCGCCACGATCGCAACGCGGATGGCGATCCCCCCGCGGTTCCTGCCACATGTCATGCGCGACCTCGTGGCGGCTGGCCTCGTGAGTGCGTCCACTGGGCGGGCCGGCGGCTACCGGCCGATCCGGCCCCCGGCCGACGTCACGATCCTCGAGGTCATCGAGGCGATCGAAGGCGATGGACGCCGACGAGCCTGCGTGCTCCGGAATGCGCCGTGCGGGCGCGATGGGTACTGCGCGGTTCACCACGTCTTCGCGGCGGCCCAGGACGCCCTGCTTGCGGAGCTGGCCGAAGCCACGCTCGCCGCCGTCGTCGAGAACCGCGCGGCGTTCGAGGCAGCGACGACCGCGACCTGACAGGCCCGCCGCCCGGCCCGCCCAAAAGGGTCCGAATGGCACATCGCGCGGGGCTCGCGCCGAACCTAATGTCTGACTTGATCAGTACGTGTTCGCTGCGGGGGCCAGGGAGTCGCGCCATGCATCGCCATTCGCTCGTCACGCTCGCCACCGGTGTCATCGCCGCGGTCGCGATCAGCGGCTGCACGAGCTCGTCGCGCCCGCCGGATTGGTCGACGGGCACGACCATCGACTCCGTCCCCGTCGCGGCTGCCTCGTCAGCGCCGTCTGCGATGCCGTCCGCGACGCCGAACGCGTCCGCGCCGGCGAGCCAGATGCCCGGCATGGAGATGCCCTCGGCGTCACCCGCGTCACCCGCGCCGAGCCCGGCCACGCCCGCGAGTGCTCCGCACCGTGTGAACCCGAAGGCGCCGGCGCTTCTCCCCGGTCGCGTCCACGACATTCAGATGCCGATCGTCGAGGAGGATCTCACGGTCGCGAACGGGACCGTGGTCCACGCCTGGACGTTCGGCGGCTCGGTGCCCGGCCCGACAATTCGCGTCCACCTCGGTGACACCGTCCGCGTCCACCTCACGAACATGGGCCAGATGCCGCATTCGATCGACTTCCACGCCAGCCAGACGGCGATGAACGACCAGATGGTCGAGATCGCCCCGGGAGACACGTTCACCTACACGTTCCAGGCCGACTACGCCGGCGTCTGGATGTACCACTGCGGGACGGCCCCGGCGCTCCATCACATCGCGAACGGCATGTTCGGGATGGTCATCGTCGAGCCGAAGGGCGGGCTGCCCAGGGTCGACGCCGAGTACGCGTTCGTCCAGAGCGAGTGGTACCTCGGAGCGCAGGGCCAGCCGGCCGACTACGCGAAGGCTGCGGCGGCGGCACCCGCACCCGACTACGTCGTCTTCAACGGCATCCCGAACCAGTACAAGGACGCCCCGATCGACGTTCCGACGGCCAAGCGGATCCGGCTCTTTGTCCTCGATGCCGGCCCGAACCTCGACAGCTCCTTCCACGTCGTCGGCACGATCTTCGACACCGTGATCAAGGAGGGCATCGCGCTCGAGCGAGGGAACGCCGGCGGCTGGGGCAGCCAGGCGGTCGACCTCTCGCCGGCCCAGGGCGCGATCATCGAGTTCCAGACCGCCGAGGACGGGATGTATCCCTTCGTGACCCACGCGTTCAACTACGTCGGCCTGGGCGCGATCGGCATCTTCAGCTCGGGCGACGGCGACCCGAAGATCTAGCGACCCCTCCAGGGCCCGACGCCCGGCCTGTTTCCCTGGCCGGGCGTCCCCGTCTGTCACGATTCGGTCGATGTCCTCCTCGATTCCGATGTCACTGGAGCCTCGACGCGCCCGCGCCGATCGCTCCGCCGACCGCTGGGTGACCGTCGTCGCGATCGCCGTCGCCGTCGCCTATCTCGCCGCCGGACTCCTCGCGACGTTCCTGCCGGCCGACGTCCGTGGCGGCACCTGGCTGCCGCTCCATCTCGCGCTCGCCGGGGCGTCGCTCACGGCGATCGGCGGCGTGATGCCCTTCTTCACGGCGGCGCTGGCCGCCGCGACGCCGGCGCCACGATGGCTCCGGGTCGCGGTGGTGGCGCTCCTCGCCTGTGGCATCGGGCTTGCGGCGGGCGGTCGGACCGCGGGTGTGGCAGTCCTCGCCGTGGCCGGCGGCGTCCTCGTCGTGGTCGGCCTCGTGGGTCTCCTCGCGGCGGCTTTCCTTCCGCTCCGCGGTTCGCTCGCGACGAGACGACCGGGGATCTGGGCGGCCTACGCGATCGCGATCGTGGAGGTGGCAATCGGGGTCACGCTCGCCGTCGCCGATCTCGAGGGCGACCCTGCGATCGCGGCTGCGTGGCCGCTGCTCAAACCGGCGCACGCCTGGCTCAACCTGTTCGGGTTCGTTTCGCTGGTCATCGCGACGACGCTCGTCCATTTCCTGCCGACGATCGCCGGCACGCGGATCGTCCGCCGGCCGGCGCTGGACGTCGCGCTCCTCACGCTCGGCGCGGGCCCGATCCTCGCGGCCCTCGGGTTCGTCACCGTCGCACCGCTCCTCGTCGGCGGTGGCGCGCTCCTCGAGGTCGTCGGCGCGATCGCGCTCGTCGTCGGCGTGGCGGGCATCGTCCGCGATCGCGGCCGCTGGACGACAGACCTCGGCTGGCACCGCTTCACGCTCGGCTCGCTCATCGCCGGCGTGGCCTGGTTCTGCGCCGGAACGGCCGCTGCCGCCTGGCCCGCAGTCGAGAATGGCGCGAGTGCCGACGCGTGGGATGTCCGGCTCGTCCTCGCGCCGCTCGTCATCGGCTGGACGGCGCAGGCGATCGTCGGCTCGGCCGCCCATCTGCTGCCCTCGATCGGTCCCGGTGGACGTGAGGCCCACGCCGCCGTTCGACGGTCGCTTGGACGGTTCTGGCTCTCCCGGATCGCGGCCTTCAACGGCGGCATCGTGCTCCTGTGGGCGACGACCCTCGGCGGGCCGGCGCCGCTCGCGCCCGTCGGGATCGTGCTCGTCGCGCTTTCTGTTGGCGCGGCCGTCGGTCTCGTCACGATCGGGATCGCTGTCGGACGCGCCGCCCCGGGAGCTGAAAGCGCCTCACGGCACGACGACCGCGGCACCTCGAACCGCACCTGAGGCGATCCTCGCGAGCGCCTCGTCGACCGCGTCGAGAGGATGGGTCTCGATCTCCGTCCGGATCGGGATTCGGGCCGCGAGCTCGAGGAACTCGCGGGCGTCCGCGGGTGTCACGTTGGCGACCGAGCGAATCGACCGCTCGAGCCAGAGGTCGTCATACGAGAAGGCCGGGATGCCGTCGAGATGGATCGCGTTGACGACGACCGTTCCGCCGCGATCGAGCGCGCGCAGGGCGGAGACGACGACCGACCCGACCGGGGCGAACGTGATCGCGGCGTCGATCGGCTCCGGGGGCGGATCGTCGTAGCCGCCGACCGACGCGGCCCCGAACCGTCGCGCCCGCTCCAGATCATCCGCGGAGCGCGACGCGACGTGGACGCGGCAGCCCCAATGCGTC
>DASXWX010000348.1:0-6643 GCA_036503395.1 Candidatus Limnocylindrales bacterium | reverse complement strand
AGTCGTCGATCGCGACGCGGACCCCCAGCGATCGCAGCCGCCGAAGCGCGTCCGGGGCGATCGTGTCCTCCACGAGGATCAGGCTCTCGGTGACCTCGAGGACGAGGCTGCCCGCGGGCAGGCCTCCGACTGCGAGGGCGTGCTCGACCTCGGCCGGGAACGCCGGGTCGAGGAGCTGCCGTACAGAGGCGTTGACCGTCACGTAGCTGTGGTCCGGGACCACGCCGGCAGAGCGCCATTCGGCAAGCTGTCGGGTCGCCTCGGCGAGCACCCAGGCGCCGATCCCGACGACGAGTCCGGTCTCCTCGGCGATCGGGATGAACTCCGACGGCCCGAGCAGGCCGCGCTCGGGGTGCTGCCAACGGACGAGCGCCTCGACCGCCGCGATCCGGCCGGTCGCGAGCGCCACGATCGGCTGGTAGTGGAGCGAGAGCTCCGATCGGGTGAGCGCCTCGCGCAGCGCGGTGTCGATCTCGAGCCGTGCGACCTGGCTCGCGTGCATCGCCGGCTCGAAGACGGCGACGGCCCCGGCCGAGGCCGACTTCGCCTGGTACATCGCGGTGTCCGCGTTCCGGAGCAGCTCGTTGGCCGATGCCGCCCGTCCCTCGTCGAGGGCGACCCCGATGCTGGCTCGAATCGACCACCGGCGGCCGTCGACCTCGAGTGGCTCGCCGATGGCGGCCGACAGGCGGTCGCTGGCCGCGACCGCGTCGTCGACGTCTTCGACATCCTCGAGCAGCACGCCGAACTCGTCGCCCCCGAGTCGCGCGATCGTGTCCTCCTCGCGGAGCTCGGCCCGGAGCCGATCGCCGATCCGGATCAGGACGGCATCGCCCGCCGCGTGACCGAGCCCGTCGTTGACGAGCTTGAAGCCGTCGAGGTCGAGGAACAGGACGGCGATGCGGCCGCCGTGCCGGGCCCGACGTGAGAGGGCCTGCTCGACGCGCTCCGTGAACAGCCGGCGGTTCGGGAGGCCGGTGAGGGGATCGGTCCGCGCCGCGGTGAGGAGGCGGTCGTGGACGCGGGCGTTCTCGAGGGCGATCGCGACGTGGTTGGTAAAGAGCCGGGTCAGCTCGAGGTCGTCCGCCGCGAAGCGACGACCGGTTCGGTAGAGGTTGAGAGACCCGACGACGCCCTCCGGGCCCTGGATCGGCGCGACGATCATCGATTCGTCCTCGTCGGTCGGTGTTCCGGGGACGTGGACGACGCGAGGGTCGTTGTTCGCATCGTTGATCAGCTCGGCCTCGCCCCGGGCGATGACGTCGCCGGTGATTCCCTGGCCGAGCCGCGGCCGCGTCGCGAGGATCTGATCGGCGTATGCGTCGCGGGCGAGGATCGGGACGAGGCATCCGGCGTCGCGGTCGACGAGGTAGATCGTCAGCGTGTCGTGCGGCACGACGTCGGCCAGCGTGTCGGCGACGGCGGCGAAGATGGCATCGCGCTCCCGGGTCATGAGCAGCCGCTCGGTGATCTCGAGGAGGTGGCGCTGGGAGGCGAGACGCCGCTCGAGCTGCTCGCTCCACTGCCGTGTCTCAGCCAGGAGCGCGGCGTTCGTCAGTGCCAGGCCAGTCTGGCCGGCGATCGCGACGAGGCGGTCGATCTCGATCGGATCGAAGCGCCGCTCGGTGAACGTGGCCAGCGACAGGACGCCCCAGAGCCCGCCGGCCGTGTGGATCGGGACGAAGAGAGCGGAACGGACGCCGAAGCGCGACACGATCGGGTCGCTCGTCACGGCGGCCAGGTCCTCGAACGCGAGCGGGACCTCGCTCGAGGCGATCAGCTCGGCGAGGGGATCCGACCCGGCGTCGAACCGGTACCCGGCGGCGAGCTCGAGATCGCCGGTCGCCGCGACCGTGACGAGGTCGCGGCCATCGCGGCGGAGGAGGCCGACGAGGTCGACCGAGAAGATCGTCGCCAGGCGTGCCGACAGGACGTCCTGGATCTCGCCGGCATCCCGGAGGCCGGACAGCTCGACCGACAGGTCGGCGAGGGCCGTGACACGGTCGAGCAGCGGATCGTGGGCGACGGCTCCGTCGCGGTCCGTCGGCGCGGCAGCCGGCGCTGCGCCGAGATGCTCGTCGAGGATCGAGCGCTTGAACCGCCACGTCCGGCCGACCTTCGTCCCGGGTATGGCGCCGCGCTGGACGAGCCGGTAGATGGTCCGGACCGGGAGCGCGAGATGGGCCGCCGCATCGGGGATCCCGATCCATGCCTCGTCGCTGCGCCCGGCGTGCGGCTGCTGGCCGTTGCTGCCAGTTGCTGCCATCGGCGGAACGCTAAGCGCGGCCGAAGCGCGAATCGATAGTCCGTTCGGCTGGACGGGCAGGACTCCGAGCTGCCCCGGTCGCTCCGCTCGGATATACTCCCCAGGAGTATGACCACGAGCGTGCCTTCCGCGGCCGAGATCGAGCTTCCCGTCGTCGGGATGACGTGCGCGTCATGCGTCAACCGGGTCGAGCGGTTCCTCAACAAGACGCCGGGCGTCGAGAGCGCGAGCGTCAACCTCGCGACCGAGACCGCGACGATCCGGTATCTGCGCGATCTGGCAGCCCGCGACGACCTCGTCCGCGCGGTCGAGGCGGCCGGCTACGAGGTTCGGCCGGAACCGGCAGACCGTGCTGCCGTCGCGACGTCGGGCGTCGGCGCCTTCGATGCCGACGAGCGCGCTCGCGAGCTGCGCGTTCTCGGCCGCCAGGCGCTCGTCTCCGTCGTCGTCGGGCTCACCGTCCTCGCGGCGATGTGGCTGCCGCAGCCGTTCGTCGGCCTCGAGGACCTGAACCGGCTCGCGCTCCTGCCGGCGACCCTCGTCCAGTTCTGGGCCGGGCGTCGCTTCTACGACGCCGCGTGGCGGTCGTTCCGGCACGGCTTCGGCACGAACATGAGCACGCTCGTGGTCGTCGGCACGACCGCCGCCTGGGCCTACAGCGCGATCGTCACCCTCTGGCCTGAGCTGGTCATGCGCGCCGGGATCGAGCCCGCGACCTACTTCGACACCTCGTCGCTCATCGTCGGCCTCGTCCTGACGGGCCGCTGGCTCGAGGGCCGTGCGCGGCTGCAGACGACGGGCGCGATCCGCGCGCTCCTCGCGCTCCGCCCGGACACGGCGCGCCTGGTCACCCCCAAGGGCGATCGCGACGTGCCGTTGGCCGAGGTCGCGGTCGGCGACCTCCTCCGGGTCAGGCCAGGTGAGCGCGTGCCGGTCGACGGCGTCCTGACCGCCGGCGGCTCGGCCGTGGACGAGGCGATGCTCACGGGCGAGCCCATCCCCGTCGACAAGCTCGAGGGCGATGAGGTGATCGGCGGCACGACCAATACGACGGGATCCTTCGTCATGCGGGCGACCCGCATCGGGGAGGAGACGGCGCTTGCCAGGATCGTCGAGCTCGTCCGCCGCGCCCAGGGCTCGAAGGCGCCGCTCCAGGCGCTCGCGGACCGGGTGAGCGGGGTCTTCGTGCCGGTCGTGCTCGTGGCGGGGCTCGTGACGCTCGTGGCCTGGCTCGCGTTCGGACCAGAGCCGGTGGTCACCCGCTCGCTCGTCGCGTTCATCGCCGTCGTCGTGGTTGCCTGCCCCTGCGCGATGGGCCTCGCGACGCCGACGGCGATTCTCGTCGCGACCGGACGGGCCGCCGAGGCCGGCCTGCTGATCCGGGGTGGCGAGGCGCTGGAGGCCGCCGGCCACCTGGACGTGGTCATCCTGGACAAGACAGGCACGCTGACGCTCGGCCGGCCGACGGTCTCCGGGATGGCTCCGCTCGGCGACATCGACGAGGCCGAGCTGCTTCGCCTGGCCGCGGCGGCGGAGCAGGGCAGCGAGCACCCACTGGCGGCCGCCATCGTCGCACGCGCGGCCGTGGACGGGATCAGGTTTCCTGCGCCGACGGCATTCCAGGCAAGCCCCGGCCACGGGGTCACCGCGACGGTCGACGGTCGTCGGGTCATGGTCGGCTCGGCGCGGTTCATCCGCGAACAGGGGCTGGCGGTGGACGGCGCCGCGGGCACCGCGGTGGCATCGGCCGCGGCGATCGGTCACACCCCGGTCGTCGTCGCCGTCGACGGGCGTCCCGCGGGCGTCTTCGAGATCGCCGATCCGGTCAAGCCCGAGGCTCGGGCGGCCGTGGCCGAGCTCGAGCGGCTCGGTCTCGAGACGTGGCTCGTGACCGGCGACGCTCCGGCCACCGCCGAGGCGGTCGCGCGCCAGGTCGGCATCCCCGCCGAGCGCGTCCACGCCGGCGTCCTGCCCGCCGAGAAGGCCGAGCTCGTGGAATCGCTGCGCGCGGCGAAGCGGCGCGTGGCGATGGTCGGCGACGGGCTCAACGACGCCCCGGCGCTCGCGGCCGCGGACCTCGGGATCGCGATCGGCACCGGTGCGGACGTGGCGGTCGAGGCGTCGGACGTGACCCTCGTCGGCGGCGACCCACGGCTCGTGGCCACGGCCGTCGTCGTCGCCCGCCGGACGATCCGGACGATCCGCGAGAACCTCGTCTGGGCGTTCGGCTACAACGTCGTCCTCATCCCGCTCGCGATGGGCCTGCTCTACCCGGTCCTCGGGGTCACGGTCCACCCGGCGATCGCTGCCGGGGCGATGGCTCTCAGCTCGGTCAGCGTCGTCGCGAACTCGCTGCGGCTGCGCCGCCTCCCTGTTCGCCCGGTCGGCTGAGGCTGAACCCCTAGCGCAGGAGCGCCGCCAGCACTGCCTGCTGGACCGGCAGGCGGTTCGCGGCCTGGTCCCAGGCCAGCGAGCGCGGGCCGTCGAGGACGTCGGCGTTGATCTCCTCGCCGCGGTGGGCCGGCAGGCAATGGAGGGCGACCGCGTGCGAGGCGGCGCGGCGCATCAGCGCGGCATCCACCCTGTACGGGGCCAAAACCCGACGGCGAGCATCGACATCCGAGTCGCCGATCGAGAGCCAGACGTCGGTGTAGACGGCGTCCGCGCCGTCGACGGCCTCCGACGGGTCGGTCGTGTCACGAACGATCGCCGCGAGCGCGGAGTCGAGCGGGCGCTCCGGTGGATGGGCGATCCGGACCTCGACGCCCAGCGGCGCCGCCGCGAGCGCGAGCGAGCGGAACACGTTGTTCGGGTCGCCGACCCAGGCGAGCCGCAGCCCGGCAAGCCGGCCGAACCGTGACCGGAGCGTCAGCAGGTCGGCCAGCGCCTGGCACGGATGCTCGCGGTCGGTGAGCGCGTTCACGACGGGTCGTGCGGTCGCGCCTGCCATCTCCTCGAGGTCGGCATGGCGGACGACCCGGGCGACGATCGCATCCACGTAGCGCTCGAGCGTCCGGGCGACGTCGGACGCCGATTCGCGAGAGCCGAGGCCGATCTCGGCCCCGGCGAGGACGACGGCCTCGCCGCCGAGCTCGCGGACCGCCAGCTCGAACGAAACGCGCGTCCGAAGGCTGGGTCGCTCGAAGAGGAGCGCGACCGTCCGGCCGGCGAGGATCGAGCGAAGGTCGCGCCGGCCCCGCGCCGCAGACAGCCGGGCGGCCTCGTCCAGAAGGTCCGGCACGGCTCCGGGCGCGAGGTCGAGGATCGAGAGCAGGTCGGCCCCGTGCGTCGCGGCCGGTTCGGCCGGCGACCGGAGTGCGGCGATCGTCATCGCGCCGGCACCGGCTCGCGGGCGCCGTCGGTCACCTCGGCCGCGAGCCGGTCGAGGAGCGATTGGACCTTGTCGCCGGTTCGAGCCGTCTCGGTCCGGTGGGGCAGCCCGAAGAGCGAGATGAACCCGACGGCTGCCTCGTGGTCGAACGTGTCGCCCCTCTCGTACGTCGCCAGGGCCGTGTCGTAGAGCGACGCGGGTGACCGACGCCCGACGACGACCGCGGAACCGTGGTCCAGGCGGACCCGGACCTCGCCGCTGACCGGCCCCTGGCCGCTGGCGACGTAGGCCCGGAGGTCGCGGGCGAGCGCCGAGTCCCACAGCCCGTCGTAGGTCAGCCGCGCGAGCTCGTCGGCGACGCTGCGGTTGAACCGAAGGCTGTCCCGACCCAGCGTCAGGCCCTCGAGCGCGCGGTGGGCCGAGTGCAGGACCGTCGCCGCGGGTGCTTCGTAGATTTCGCGACTCTTGATCCCGACGAGCCGGTCCTCGACGTGGTCGATCCGGCCGACGCCGTGGCCGCCGGCGAGCGCGTTGAGCCGTTCGACGAGCGCGACCGGCTCGACACCGACGCCGTCGAGCGTGACCGGAACGCCCTCCTCGAAGCCGACGACGACCTCGACCGGGTCGGGGGCGGCCGATGGTGCGGTCGTCCAGGCGAAGGCGTCCTCCGGCGGCGCGGCCCACGGATCCTCGAGCGGGCCGGTCTCGATAGATCGGCCCCAGAGGTTCGCGTCGATCGAGTAGGGCGAGGCCTTCGTCACGGGGACGTCGATGCCGTGCGCGGCTGCGTAGTCGATCTCCTCCTCGCGAGTCATCCCCATCCCGACCCGCATGGGCGCGACGATCTCGAGGTCCGGCGCGATCGCCCGGATCGCGACGTCGAACCGAACCTGGTCATTGCCCTTGCCGGTGCAGCCGTGCGCGACCGCATCCGCACCCTCGCGCCGGGCGACCTCGACGAGGAGGCGCGCGATCAGCGGTCGGGCGAGGGCCGTCGCGAGCGGATAGACGCCCTGGTAGAGCGCGTTCGCCCGAAGGTGCGGCCA
>DASXWX010000347.1:0-9928 GCA_036503395.1 Candidatus Limnocylindrales bacterium | reverse complement strand
AGCCGGCGCGCCTCGCCGCCGTCGAGCGGCAGGAGGTAGATCTGGGTCGCGTCCTCGCGATCCTTCGGGTCCTTTGGTGCCTTCGGATCCTCCTCGGTCCGGAGTCGACGGTCGGACAGGAAGGCGAGCGTTCTGCCATCGGGCGAGAAGCGCGCATGGCCGTCATGCTGGGCACCGAGCGTTAGCTGACGCGGCGCGCTCGAGCCGTCGACCGGCACCGACCAGAGCGCCTGGCGATAGCCGTCGAAGGCGGGCCCCGACGTCTGGAGCGTGAACACGACACGCGATCCGTCGGGATCGAGTCGGGGTTCGCCGGGCACGCGGAGGCGATAGACGTCCTCGGGACGTGGTGACCGTGGCATCGGCGGGAGTCTACCGGGTCGCCTTCAGCGGCTACCATCGGCGCCGATGGGCGAGCGGTGCGCCGTGCCGGTCCGCGGCGCGCGGTCGATCGACGAGCGGGCGCGCTGGGACCAGCTGTCGCTGTCGCTCCAGCCGCTCCTGCCGGCGGCCCCGGAGACGCTCCGTCCCATGCTCCCCCGGCCGGCCGTGGGCCCGTTCGACTCGGCCGACCATCTCTTCGAGCCCCACTGGGGAGGCCGGCGTGCGCTCGCGTTTCTCGAGCCCGCCGTCGTCCAGACGAGCGGGGGCGCATTCCTGACCGCGGCCGGAACGCCATCCGTCCGGCTTTTCGACGACGGCCACGATCTCGCGCCGCGGCTACCAGAGCTGGCCGGGCTCGCGCTCCGCCTCGAAGGGACGTCGGCCGTCCTCGACGGCGAGCTCGTGGTCGTCGACCGGGCGGGCCGGGCGGACGCCCCGGCGCTCGAGCGACGGCTCGCGGGCGGCCTCGGTCGGCCGGTCGCCTTCCTCGTCTTCGATCTCCTCTACCTCGATGGTCGGCTGCTGCTCTCGTGGCCCCTCGCGCGGCGTCGCCGTGAGCTCGCGCGCGTCGTCCGCTCGGGCCCGGAGATCGTCGTCGTGCCCGCGACCGCGGGCGAGGGCCGCGCGCTTCACGAGGCCGTCGCGGCGCAGGGCCTGGGCGGCGTGCTGGCCCGCGCGCGGTCGAGCCCGTACCTGCCCGGCATCCGCAGCCGGCTGTGGCGGACGTTCGACGCGACCGGAGAGGCGGCGACGGACGCGGCGCAGCCGACGAACGACGACGCGGCGCTCGCGATCGACGAGCCGGCGACGCCGAACGCGCCGGTCCTCGCCGTGATCGAACGCTTGCCGCTCCTCGACGAGCTCGGCGAGCCACTGCCGTGAATCGGCCGGAGCCGGTACGACGCGGGCGTTGGGAGCGGCCTGCGTCCCGTGGGAGGCGCTCGAAGATGGGGCCCCTGCTCCGAGGCCTGTCGCGGTATCCGACGGCGGCGATGCTCGTTGCGGTCGTGACGAGGATCTAGCGGCTCGTGCGCAGGGCGGTGAGGAACGTTCCGAGCGTCGGCCGCTGGCCGTACATGAGCACGCCGGCGCTGTAGACGCGGCCGGCGACGACAAGCGCGACGACGATCGCGACCACGAGCAGGCCGGCTGCCGCGACGGGCTCCCACGGCTGGACGTTCCCGACGAGGATCCGGCCGAACATCACGAACGGGCTGACGAACGGCACGAACGAGAGCGTCCGAACCCAGTCGGCGCCGCTCTGGGTGAGCGCGACCAGACCGGCGATGCAGCCTGCCATCGACAGGACGCTCAGCGGCATCGCCAGCGTCTGGACGTCCTCCTGGCGGTTCACGAGCGAGGCCGCGGCCGCGTAGAGCAACGCGTAAAGCAGGAACGCGAGCACGAAGAAGGCCCCGTAGGCGAGGAGGAGCTGGACGCTGACGCCGGCCAACGGGTCGACCGATGTCCCGCCGAGCGCGACACGGATCCCGCCCTGGAGCGCGGCGACGAGCCCCGCCGGCACGAGCACGGCCACGTACTGGACGAGCCCGGCCGCGCCCACGCCGACGACCTTGCCGGTCAGCAGCTGGATCGGCGTCGCCGCACCGATCATCAGCTCCATCACCCGGCTGCTCTTCTCGATCGCGATCGACTGGGCGACCCACATGCTGTACGTGATCAGGGCGATGAACAGCAGCAGCACGAAGAACAGGCCGAGGAGAAGCCGGCTCCCGGCGAGCCGCGCGTCGGCGGAGCCGAGGCCGGATCTCGCGCCGGGCAGGCCGACGGTGTCGATGACCGGCATCTGGAAGGGCGCCACGTTCGCCCCCGCCGGGATCGTCCGGCTCCAGTCGAGAACCGCGATCGAGAGCGCCGCGACCGAGACCAGCGTCGCCGCATCTGACGCGGTGCTCGCGCTCCGGTAGGTGAAGCGAAGGCGGCCACCCGGGTCGCGCTCGACCACGAGGACGCCGTTGAGGCGGCCCGCCTGCGCGTCGGCGAGTGCCGCGTCGGGGTCGTCGATCGGGCCGACGTCGAGGACGTGCCCGCCGCCGGCCGCACCCGCGTTCACGGTCGCGTCGACGATCCCGACGGCTTCGGCCGCGAGGGCACGATCGCCCGAGTAGACGCCGATCCGCGCCACGGGTCCGCTCGCACCGCGCGATCCGAGCGGGATCGTGACGATGCCGACGACGATCGCGATGAGCACCAGCGTCGACAGCGCGAACGGTCGGCTCCGAACGCGCTCGAGGAACTCGCGTCGGGCGATCAGCCAGGCATTCGGGAGAAGCGAGTTCTCGGCATGGCGGGTCACGCGAGCCCCTCGATCGGGCCGTCGCTGCCGGTCGCCCGGGCGCGGCCGTTCGCATCCGCGGCGCGCGCGCCGATCTCCGGTGCCCCGCCCTCGCGCGCACGAGCGACCGACCGGACGAACAGCTCCTCGAGGGTCGGCTCGGCGAGCTCGAAGGCCGTGACCTGCAGGCCTGCCGCCAGGGCGTCGGCGAGGACGCTCCGCGGGTCGTCCCCGGCGGGGAGCGTGAGCTCGGCGCCGTCGACGCCGCGACGAACGACGACCGCACCCGGACGACTGGCGAGAGGCCCGAGGTCGCGGTCGCCCTGGACGGCGATCCGGACACGGCTCGCTCCCGACGCGCGGCGGACCTCCGCGAGCGGCCCGGCGAGCACGATGCGGCCGCGCTCGATGATCGCAACGGCGTCGCACAGCGCCTCGGCCGCCTCCATCTGATGGGTCGAGAAGACGATCGTCCGACCGGCGTCGCGGAGCTCGAGGAATGCGTCGCGGAGCAGGCCGACGTTGACCGGGTCGAGCCCCGTGAACGGCTCATCCATGAGCAGGACCGAGGGCTCATGGAGGACCGCGGCGATGAACTGGACCTTCTGCTGGTTGCCCTTCGAAAGCTCGTCGGCACGACGCCTCGCGAGGTCCGTGATCCGAAACCGCTCGAGCCACTCGCCGGCCCGCCGGCGCGCGTCCGCAGGCAGCAGCCCGTGGAGGGAGGCGAAGTACGCGAGCTGGTCGGCGACGCGCATCCGCGGGTAGAGGCCGCGCTCCTCGGGCAGATAGCCCCACGTCCGACGCGGCAGGGAATGCGTGTCCCGACCCTGCCAGGTCACCCGGCCGGCGTCGGGTCGGAGGATCCCGAGCACGACGCGCATCGCGGTGGTCTTCCCCGCCCCGTTCGCGCCCAGGAACCCGAACACCTGGCCCGGGGCGGCGGTCCAGGTGACCCCGTCGAGCGCGACCACCGGTCCGAAGCGCTTCGTGAGGCCGTCGACGACGAGGCTCATGGCCGGGGCAGCATACCCGCGTGACCGGCGGGCACCAGCAGGACGATCGGGGCGGCCGGCGCCCGGGACCACCCTAGAATTGAAACCGTGATCGCGGATCGGGAACGGACGACGCCCAGCCGGATAGATGCCGACCGGGCCGCCGGCACGCTCGAGATCGAATGGGCCGACGGGCATGTCAGCCGCTACGGCACGACGGAGCTGCGCTGGCTCTGTCCGTGCGCGTTCTGCCGCGGCGAGGCGGGCCTGCCGGGCTGGCTCGACTCGCGTCCGAGCCTCGCCCCCGACCAGACCCGGCTCGTCGACGTGAGGCTCGTCGGCCAGTACGCGCTCCAGCCGATCTGGGCCGACGGCCACGCGACCGGCTACTACACGTTCGCGCTGCTCCGCGACCGCTGCCCGTGCGAGGCCGACCTGGCCCGCCGGGCCGCTGCCGACGAGGCGACGCCCGAGCCGATTGTCTCCCACCGTCACGAGGAGAAGCGATGATCGTCGTCACGACGCCGTACCTGCCTGGCCAGCGGATCACCGAGACGAAGGGCATGGTGTTCGGCCTCGTCGTCCGGAGCCGCGGCCTCGGCGGCAACATCATGGCCGGGCTTCGCTCGCTCGGAGGCGGCGAAATCCACGAGTACACCGAGATGCTCGAGGACACCCGGCGTCAGGCCCTCGACCGTCTCGTCCAGAACGCCTCGCTCATGGGCGCGAACGCCGTCCTCTCGATGCGGTTCGACAGCTCCGAGCTGGCCGGGACGATGTCCGAGATCGTGGCGTACGGAACCGCGGTCGTGGTCGAGGCGGATCCACAGGCGGGGACGCCGGTCGCGGAGTAACCCGCTCGATGCTCCGCGCACTCGTCCTCGCGACCGCTGTCGCGCTCTTCCTGCTCGGGGTCCTGACGGTCGTCGCCTCGGGCGGCGACCCCGACGCGATCAGCGCCGGCTGGTGGCTGATCCTGCTGTTCGGCGGGGTCGCCGTCCTGGTCGTGCTCGAGCGGCAGCGGTATCGGTCGGCCGCGGCCGAGCGATCGGGCGGTTCGCCGGGACCGGGCGGCGGCGAGGACGCGAGCCATCCCCTCGAGTCACGGTTCCGGGCGACCGACGAGGTCTTCCTCGACCCCACGACCGGGCGCCGGATGCGCGTCTGGCTCGACGATCGGACGGGCGAGCGCCGCTACCGCGCGGAGAGCTGACCCCCGGGATCCGCGCACGCCGGGCCCGAGAGTCAGCGCCGGGCTTCGTAGGAGGTTCGGTACTCCTCGCGCAGGCGCTCAACGTCCGCGCGTGCCAGCTCGGCGTCGGACGATCCGGGTGCCGCCGACGCGAGCCGGCGCTCGGCGTCCCGCCACTCGCTCAGGACGATGTGCGGATCGCGAACCGGCGGTGTGGCCGAGATCGGACGAGTCGGCATTTCGTTCGAGCCCGTCTTCCGCAGGACCTGCGTCGCCGAGGCGAGCTGCGTCTGCTGCTGGCTCGTGCCGAGGACCTCGGCGGCGACCGCCTCGACCTGCCGACTGAGCTCGACGAACTCGGGCGTCCCCGGCGTCGCGTCGCGTTTCGCGCCCTCGAGCTCGGCCAGTCGGGTCAGTTGCCCGAGCAGCCGATCCGATGCCTGCCGAAGGTCGGCGTCGATCGACATGAAGCTCCCTCTCGATGCGGCCGTGCCGGATCGTAACGCGGCCCTCGATCCCGGGCCTTGCACTGGAGGCCTCGCCCCTCACCCGGGAAGCGCGCCACCCTCGATGCAGATCGCGATGCAGCCCAACGCATCGAGGCGGGCTACCTCGTCGCGCCCGGTCGCCGTCCATGCGGCAACGGCGAGCCCGGCGCGCCACGCCCGACCGATCGTCTCGCCATCGATCGTCGTGAGCCTCGCCGACACCGCCGTGCAGCCGAGCTCGGTCGCGAGGGCGATGGCGCGGACGTCGAGCGCTTCGGCGTTGAGCCACCGTTCGATGCCCGGCGCGACCGAGCCGATCGTCCTGAGCACGCCTGCCTCGAACGAGGAGACGACGACGCGACCGGTCCCGGCGCGCCCTTCGAGGAGCGGGGCGACCATCGTCCCGACGTCCGTCTTCAGCTCCACGTCGAGCGCCATATGCGCGGGAAGCACATCGAGGACCGACGCGAGCGAGGGCACGCCGATCTCCCGGAGCTCGGCCGCGTCGTGGTCCTCGACGCCACCGTCGTGCCCGAACGTTCGCCTGAGGGTGTCGTCATGGAGCAGCATCGGTACGCCGTCACGCGAGGACCGCACGTCGAATTCGACGCCGTCGATGCCGGAGTGGAGGACTGCCGCCCGCATCGCGTCGAGAGGGTTCTCTATGGCGGTCTCGTGGATCCCGCGATGGGCCAGCCGGAGCGCCCTGCCCGTCGTTTCCATGGCCGGAGGATCGCATGACCGCTGGTACCCTGTCGGCGTGCGTCTTCGGCTCATTCCGCGCGAGGAGCGCTTCTACGACCTGTTCGTCGAGGATGCCGCGAACATGGTCGCGACGGCGCAGCTGCTCGAGTCGATGCTTCGCTCGTACGACGATCTCGAGCGTCGCACGCGTGAGCTCCGTGACGCGGAGCACCGTGGCGACGAGATCAGCCACGACATCGGCCACCGGCTCGAGGCGACGTTCGTGACACCGTTCGACCGCGAGGACATCTACGCCCTCATCAGCGGCCTCGACGACGTCGTCGACCTGATCGAGGAGACCGGCGACACGTTCGTCCTCTATCGGATCCCGGCGCCGACGGCGCACGCGATCGAGCTCGGCTCGCTCATCGTTCGCCAGACCGAGCAGATCCACGAGGCCCTCCTCCACCTCCGCGAGTTCCGCGGCCTCGACAAGTACTGGATCGAGGTCCACCGCCTCGAGAACGAGGGCGACCGAATCTCCCGCCAGGCCATCGCGGGCCTGTTCGACGGCAGCCCCGACCCGATCGATGTGATCAAGTGGCGCAAGATGTACGGGCTGCTCGAGGCGACGATCGACAAGTGCGAGGACGTCGCGAACGTGATCGAGCGGATCACGATCAAGCAGGCCTGACGCGCCTTTCGCTCGTCACGGGGCTGTGACGGCCGCGAACGCCCACGCCGGCGCCCCCGACCCCTCGCGGCGGTCACCATCCCGCCGATGGATGTCGGCAGGACCCTCTCGACGGATGCGGCGAGACGAGCCGCCACACGTCCGAGGCTCGACCAGGTTCCGGCGCTCATCGTCGGCGTCGCCCGCGCCTTCTTCGCCGACGACGGCCTGACCTGGGCCGCCGGGATGGCCTTCTACCTCGTCCTGTCGATCCCGCCACTACTCATCGCGATCGCGGCACTGACCCAGGCCATCACCGGCCGCCACGACCTCACGACCGGCCTCCTCGACCAGGCCACGCGGGTGATCCCGGGCGAGGGCGAGACCGTTCAGCGGCTCGCCCAGGGCCGCGAGAGTGGCTTCGCGGTCGCCGGCGTCCTCGCGGTCGCCTGGCTCCTCGTGAGCGGGAGCCGTGTGTTCGGCGTCCTCGTCGGCTGCCTGACGGCGTTGTGGGACATGCCCCGCAAGGGCACGCTCGTGGAGCGGCAGCTCCTCCGGCTCGTCCTGCTGGCCGCGAGCCTCGTCCTCCTCGCGGTTGCGTCGCTCGCGGGAGCGCTCGTCGCGGACCGCCCGGCCGACTCCTCGGTCGTCGGCCTCGCTGCCTGGTTCGTCGGCGCTCAGCTCGTTCCGCTCCTCCTCGTGTTCGGGGCACTCACGCTGCTGTACCGGTTCGTGCCGCCCGATCGGGCGGGAACGGCGGCGGCGGTCGCCGGGGCGCTGCTGGCGACGATCCTGCTGCGGATCGTCGAGGAGGCGTTCCTCGAGATCGTCGCCGCGCTGCCGGGGTGGGAGACCGTGTACGGGCCGCTCGCCGGCGTCGCGCTGCTCATGACCTGGGCGCTCGCGGCATCGATCTCGGTCGTCGTGGGAGCCGAGCTCGTGATCGTGCTCGAACGCCCCGAGCGGCTGGATCCGGACGGGCGCGGCGCGCCCGGCGAGGAGAACCGCGGCTCGTCGAAGCAGTGAGGGCCCGATCGGTCAGTCCTGCGCGCCGATCGACCAGCCGAGCTCAGACGCCACGAGCTCGACGGACTTGATCGAGGTCGCGCCGGTCGCGCGGTCGCGGACCTCCACGCCGCCCGCGGCGAGCGAGCGCGGGCTGACGGTGAGGATCGTCGGCATGCCGAGCAGCTCCGCGTCGGTCAGCTTGACCCCTGGCGATTCGTCGCGATCGTCGTAGAGGATCTCGTGGTCGGGGCCGGCCGCGCGGGCGGCGTCGTAGAGGCGCTCGGCTGCGTCGCGGACGGAAGGATCCCGGGCGGCGGCGATCGCCACGAGATGGGCCGCGTACGGCGCCACCGCTGCCGGCCAGACGATCCCCTTCTCGTCGTGATGGTCCTCGACGACGCAGGCGAGGACGCGCCCGACGCCGATCCCATACGAGCCCATGACGATCGGATGGCGCTCGCCGTCCTCGCCGAGGTAGGTCGCGCCGAGCGCCTCGGTGTAGTCCGTCCCGAGCTTGAAGATGTTGCCCACCTCGATGCCGTTTCGGAGGATCACCGAGCCGCCGCATTCGGGGCACGGGTCGCCCTCGCGCGCGTTGGCGATGTCGACGACGAGGTCGGGGCTGAAGTCCCGACCGACGTTCACGTTGCGGAGATGCCAAGCGGGCCTGTTCGCGCCGGCGACGAGGTTCGGCGAGCGCGCCACCAGGTCGTCGACGACCACGACGGCATCCTTCGCCCCGATCGGCGAGCCGTAGCCGGGCTCCATGCCGTGGGCCCGGATCTCCTCCTGCTGGGCGGGCCGGAGGTCGCCGGTCGCGGCGAGCGCGTTGACGAGCTTCGTCTCGTTGACGTCGTAGTCGCCACGGACGATCGCGACGACGAACCGGCCATCGCCGGTCACGAAGAATGTCGCCTTCGCCGTTCGCTCGCGGCCCACCCCGAGAAACGACGCGAGCGAGTCGATCGTCGTCGTGCCCGGCGTCTCGATCTCCTCGATCGGGAGCGGCTCCTCGGCGGTGGGCTCCGGCTTGCCCACTGCGGCAATCTGCTGGTTCGCCGCGTAGCCGCAGGCCTCGCAGAGCACGAGCGTGTCCTCTCCGGCCGGGTTGAGGACCAAGAACTCGTGGGCACCGGTACCGCCCATCATCCCGACGTCCGCGCCGACCGGGATGGCCCGCAGGCCGAGCCGCTCGAAGATCCGGGAGTACGCCTGGTAGTGCTTCTCGTAGGCGACGTCGAGCCCGCCGAAGTCGCGATCGCAGCTGTACGAGTCCTTCATGACGAACTCGCGGACGCGGATGAGACCGCCGCGCGACCGCGGCTCGTCGCGGAACTTCGTCTGGAAGTGGTAGACGATCAGCGGCAGCTGGCGGTAGCTCCGGACGACGTCGCGGAGGAGGTCGGCCACGACCTCCTCGTGGGTCAGCGCCCGGACCATGTCCCGCTCGCCGCGGTCGTGGAATCGGACCAGCTGCGGCCCGATCTTGTACCAGCGGCCCGACTCCTTCCAGAGCTCGGCAGGGTGGACGACCGGCATCTCCATTTCCTGTCCGCCGATCCGATCGATCTCCTCGCGGATGACCTGCTCGACCCGCTTCGCCGCGCGGAACCCGAGCGGGAGGAGGCTGTAGATCCCCGATCCGAGCTGGCGAACGTAGCCGGCCCGGACCAGGAGGCGGTGCGAGGCCATCTCGGCCTCGGACGGATCGTCGCGGAGCGTGGTGAAGAAGAGCTGGGACAGGCGCATGGATGGGGAGGATAGCGGCGCGCCGGGCTCTGCTAGGCTGTCGCCACGTGACCCCACTGACAGATGCGGCCGGCGTTCGACGCGGCCGGCGTTCCCACGCGGGCGAGAGGGCGAATGCCTGAGGGGCTCACCGTCCTCCTCGTCCTCATCATCGCGTTCGCGGTCATCTTCGATTACATCAACGGGTTCCACGACACCGCGAACGCCATCGCCACCTCGGTCAGCACCCGGGCGCTCAAGCCCGAGCACGCGATCCTCCTCTCCGCGGTCGCGAACTTCGTCGGGGCGCTCAGTGGGACGGCGGTCGCGACGACGATCGGCGCCGGCCTCATCGACGAGAAGGCGGTCGCGGTCCACGACCCTCACCTCACCTACGTTGTCGCCGCGCTCCTCGGAGCGATCGCCTGGAACCTGCTGACGTGGCGGCTCGGCATCCCGAGCTCGTCGAGCCATGCCCTC
>DASXWX010000346.1:0-2199 GCA_036503395.1 Candidatus Limnocylindrales bacterium | reverse complement strand
CGTCTCGCTCGGCTCGAGGCTCCGCGGCGGGCTGGCCGTCGCCAGCGAGCCGCGAACGGTCGGCGCCGCGGTCGTGCTCACGGTCGCGGCCTGGTCGATGTCGGTGCTCGCCTTCGCCGCGGCGGGCCAGGCGATCGGGGTCCAGCTCACGATCGGCGAGGCGGCGTTCCTGTCGGCCGGCGTCGCGCTCGCTACCGCGATCCCCTCGGCGCCCGGCTACCTCGGGACGTTCGAGCTCGCTGCGAAAGGCCTGGCCGAGACGTTCGGGCTGCCCGGCGACGGCGCGTTTGCGCTGGCGCTGCTCGCGCACGCGGGCATCCTCTTCGTGACGTCAGCCGGTGGCGCGATCGCCGTGATCCGCTTCGGTTGGGCGGGCGCGGGCGGAGCGACCGGCACCGTCCGCGCGGAGCCCGGCCTCAGCCGACCCGAATCGAGCGGGGGTCGGGCGTCGCGCTGACCTCGAGCCCGGACTCCGATGCAATCCGGGCGAAGGTCCCCGCGTTCGCGAGCGCACAGGCGCGGTGGTCGTTGTTGAAGTAGACGAAGACGTCGGCGTCGCCCGGCCACGTCGCCGCGATGCGCTCGACCGCCGACGCGAGGGCGCGATCGCCGTAGCACGGCCTCGGCGACGCGAGACCACCGTGGAACCGGACATAGCCCCAGTCGCTCGTTCGCCAGAACGGGTTCAGCCAGCCGCGGCGGTCCGCCCAGCACAGAGCGGCGCCGTGTCGTTCGAGGACGCGACAGACCTCGTCGCTGAACCACGACCGATGGCGTGGCTCGAAGGCGACGCGGATCCCGGCGGGGAAGGCGCCAAGTGTCTCCTCGAGGCGCTCCGGCTCGGCCTGCAGGTCCGGGGGCAGCTGCACCAGGACGGGGCCGAGATGCGGTCCGAGACGTCGGGCGCCGTCGAGGAAGCGCTCGACGGACGGGCCGGGGTCCGCGAGCCGTCGGACGTGGGTCAGGTAGCGGCTGGTCTTCGCCGCGAAGAGGAAGCCGGCCGGCGCGCGCCGGGCCCAGCCCTCGAACGTCTCGTTCGGAGGCTGGCGATAGAAGGTGACGTTGAGCTCGACCGTCGCGAACCGCTCTGAGTAGAACGCGAACCAGCGGGCCTGGCCGACGCCGCGCGGATAGAACCGCTCGCGCCAGTGCGCGTACTGCCAGCCGCTCGTGCCGACGAAGACCGTCACGCCCGACAGCCTGACCGTGCGAACGGTCGGCGTGGCAGCGCGGCGCCGCAACCGCGAATGCCAATGAGAACGCAAAACGGCCCCGTCGGCCGAAGCCGGCGGGGCCGTTCATGGCGCGAACGCGGCTAGGAGACGAGTCCCTTCGACTGGAGCCAGGCCTTGGCGACGACCGCGACGTCCTTGTTGTCGACCGCGATCTGCTTGTTGAGGTCGGTCAGGGTGGTCGTGTCCATGGCCGCCGACACGTCGTTGAGGACCTTCTCGAAGCCGGCCTTGTCCGGCAGCTTCGCGAGCAGGTCGTCGCGGACGAGCGGGGCGATGTTGTCTGCCGGCTGGGTCTGCTTGTCGTCCTGGAGAACGACCCAGCCGTTCACGGCGATGTCGGGCTGGGTCGAGCAGAGCTCACCGACGTCGATCGTCTTGCCCTTGAGCGCCTGGGCCATCGGCGTGTCGCAGGCGGCGAGCTTCGTCGCGTTGGCCACGTCGATCCCGTAGGCGGATTTGAGCGCGGCGCCGCACACGGGGTTGGTGGCGCAGTCCGTGGCGACCCCGAGCTTGAGCTGGCTGGCAACGGCGCCGAGCGACGTCATCGTCGTGAGGTTGAACTGCTGGGCGGTCTCGGGCCGGACGACGAACGCGTTCTGGTCGGCCGCCGGCGAGTAATCGAGAACGGTGATCCCGCCGCCCTTCGTCTTGAGGACGTCCTGGAGGGCCGTTGCGTTCGCCTTCGGATCGCCGGTTTGCTTACCGGGCGAGTAAAACGCCAGTCCCGAACCGATGTATTCGGGCTTGAGGTCGAACTGGCCCGACTCGAGGGCGGGCGCCGAGACCTTCCGGGCACCGATTCCGATGCCGGTTCGGTCCACCGTGTAACCCTTCGCCTCCAGCGCCTGGCCGTAGATCTCGGCCATGAGCTTGGCCTCGTAGAAGCCGTCGCTACCGAGCTTGATCGTGGGCGCAGCCCCGGCCGAGGCCGGTGCGCTGGCGCCGCTCGAGGCTGCCGTCGAGC
>DASXWX010000345.1:0-8859 GCA_036503395.1 Candidatus Limnocylindrales bacterium | reverse complement strand
ATGACCGACGCCTACGAGCGGCTCTACCGCCGGCGCCTCGAGCACGAGATCTCGCCCGAGCGCGAGGCCGCGCGCTCGCTCGTCCCGATCGCGGTCAACGCCGAGCCCGCCGGCATCGACGAGCTCTCGCTCGAGCCGAGGACGCGCGAGGTCGAGTCCTCGATCGCTCGATCGTCGAGCGCGATCGCGACGCTCCACCCCGGTTCGTCCCCAGACAGCCGCTGACCGCTAGAGCGTCGCTCGCCGAAGGCGGCGGCCAACGAGGACGCAGCCGGCGGCGAGAACGCCGATCCAGGCGAGGAGCCCGAAGAGGACGATCCGGACGACGGCGATACTCGCCCCGAGCCCCGACCCGCCGGGCCCGCCGAGAGACACGTCGATCTCCTCGATGCTGTCCCGGAGCGACGCCGCGTCGGAGGCGATCGTGCGGGCGTCGGAGGCGTGACCGGCCAGGCGCGTCGCCACACCGTCGAGATCGGTCGCGACCGTCGCCACCCGCCCGCTCGAGCGCGATAGCTGCTCCCCGACACCGGCGAAGGGCCGGGTCCCGAGGACCTCGACGTTCATCGCCGTCGAGAGCCCCGAGAAGGCATCGGCCAACGACCGGCTGGCCGCTGCCGCGTCCCGCAGAGACGTCTCGGACGACGACAGCGTGCCCTCCAGGGATCCCGCGGAGGTCGACAGGTCGCCGAGCGCGTGGCCGGCGTCGGCGAGGGCCTCGCGCGTCGGGCCGGTCCGGTCGGTGACGGTCCCGAGCTGGTCGAACGATGGCGCCGCGGCCGCGAGCATGACGGCCGCCGAGCCGACGAGCACGAGCCCCACGACGCCGAATGCGACGAGGAAGACCGCGAGCCGCCGCGCGGCCCCGGTCGACAGCGCGAGCGTCACCCGCGCTGCATCGTCCGCCGCAGGACCGCCCATGAGACGACGAGGAGCGCCGCGGCGAGGATCACGAGGAGGTTCGCCTCCCACCAGGCGTTCGTCCAGCCACGAAGCATGAGGTCCTGGAGGAGCCGGATGCCGTGCGTCACCGGCAGGGCGTAGGCGATCGCCTGCGCGTGCGGCAGGAACTCATCGACGGCGAGAACGAAGCCCGAGAAGAAGACCGAGGCGAGGAGCACGAGCAGCGAGAGCTGGACGGCCTGGCGCTCGGTGTCGCTCAGGACGGCAATCGCGAGGCCGAGCGCGAGCGAGGCCACCGTCAGGAGGGCGATGATGCCGGCGATCGTCGCCGGTCCGGCCAGGATCGGGACGTGGAGGACGCCGACCAGCAGGGCCACGACGGCGGCCGCGACCACGCCGTTGAGCAGGCCGTAGGCAAGGAGCTTGCCCACGAGGACCTCGGTCGCGCTGACGGGAGCGACGCGGAAGACCTCGAGTCGGCCGGTCGTCTTCTCGCGCACGAGCGACAGCGCGACGAGCGTGACCGCCATGTGCTGGAGGATCAGGGCGAGCGCCGCGGGCCCGAAATAGGGGATGACCGCGGGCTCGGTCGGGGCGAGGTTGAGGGTCTCGGTCTTGGTCGGCGCGGCAATGACCTCGGCCGGGAATTGCGTGACCTGACCGCCGGCCCCTTCCTGGATCGCGTACTGCTGGCCCTTCGAGGCCGCCTCCTGGATGATCTGCCGGTTGACCTCGGACGAGAGCTGCTGGGCGACGAAGCCGGCGTAGTTCGCCGCGATGGGGTCGACGATGTTGTATTCGACCCGGATTGTCGACTGCTTCCCCGCCTTGAAGTTGTCGGCGAGATCGGCGGGGGCGACCACCACGAGGTCGAGCTGGCGGTTCGCGAGCGCCTCGGTTGCCGCGGCCTCGTCGTCGGTCAGCCCGGCGAGGTGGAGTCCGCCTCCCTCGTAGCGCTGGTAGGCGCTCGTGTCGCGGGGCAGGCCCGACGACGGCGGGATCACGACCTCGGCGTTGAGCGGCCGGCGCGTGCCCTCGTACCCGGTCCCGAACACAAGCAGGATCACGAAGGGGCCGAACACGAGGCTGATCACCGCTCCCGGTCGCCGCAGGACCTCGACGAGCTCCTTGCCCATGAAGGCGAGGATTCGGGTGAGCGACTGGAGGGCGATCATCGACCGACACCCATCGAGGCAGGACCCGGCGCGGGAGCCGCGGCGTCGCTCCCGGTCGGGGGCGTGGGGGTGGTCGGTGGCTGCGGCGGCGCGCCGTCGCTGCCGTCATGCGTTGCCATCGTCAGCGTCCCGGCCTCGCCCGACCCACTGCGCTCCACGAGCTCGGCGAACACGTCGTCGAACGAGGGCCGGAACTCCCGGGCGACCACCACCTCGCCGCCGGCCTCGGTCACGGCATCGACGATCGACGGGGTGGCCGTGCCCGCGTCCGGCACGATCGCCTGGAAGGAACGCGCCCCCGTCGGCCGGACCTGACGGACCTCGTCGAGACGCGTCAACCTGGTTCCGTCGAACGGCGCCGTGGTCTCGACCTCGACGATGTCGCCGCCCGCCGCGAGCCGCCGCAGCTCGTCTGGCGTGCCGAGGGCGACGAGCCGGCCGCCGGCGATGAGCGCGACGCTGTCGCACTCCTCGGCCTCGGTGACGTACTGGGTCGTCACGATCAGCGTCCGACCGTTATCGCGCTGGCGGTGGAGCTCATCCCAGATCCGTGCCCGAAGAAGCGGGTCGATGCCCGCTGTCGGCTCGTCGAGAAACAGCAGCACGGGATCGTGGACGAGGGCACAGGCGAGCTCCAGCCGGCGCTGCATGCCACCGGACATCGCCGACGCCTTCCGGTTCCGAGCGTCCCACAGCTCCACCAGCCGGAGGACGTCCCGCGAGCGCCGCCGCCGGCGGAGGAGCAGCATCCCGAACAGGCTCGCGACGAAGTCGACGTTCTCGCCGGCGGTCAGCTCGGGATAGAGGCTGAACGACTGGGGCATGTAGCCGACGCGCTCACGGGTCGCCCGGCGGAAATGGGACGGCCGCTCGCCGAGAACCCGGACGCTGCCACGCGTCGGGCCAAGGGCGCCCGTCATCATCCTGATCATCGTCGTCTTGCCCGCGCCGCTCGGACCGACGACGCCGAGGATCGAGCCCCAGGGAACGGCCAGCGACACCTCGGTGACGGCATGGATCGGCCCGAACCACTTCGACGCGTCCTGCATCATGACCGCCGCGTCGGTCGTGCCCGATCCGTTGGCCAGCGGTGGCCGGCGACGCCGCCTCCGGACGAAGTTCATCCCTGTCTGTCCTCCCTCCGCGCTGATTCCCGCCGTCCCGGGCCACGCCGGTCGGGAGATCCCCCGCGGTTCGCGGAGCGTAGGAGGCCCTCCATTGCACCCGTTCCCGCGGTGGACGCGGCCGGGATACGGGGTCGTCGCAGCGGCCTCTCGCCGGTCAACGTGCAAGGCCGCTGTACGCGGACGCGCCCCCGGGGCCTCCTCGCGCAACGTCAGCCGACCCGACACTGGGCGCCGTGGTCGCCCCGTCACCCGCCGCAGCCCGAGCGATCGGGCTCCGCTACAGCCGCGACGATGAGCGGGGGTTGCGGCGGACGCGTCGGGGCCGAGGCTGGAGCTTCACGAATGACGCCGGCGACGCCGTCACCGACGAGGCCACGCTCGACCGCATCTCGCGCTTGGCGATCCCCCCGGCCTGGACCGACGTCTGGATCTGCGCCGACGACCGCGGCCACCTGCAGGCGACCGGACGCGATGCACGGGGCCGCAAGCAGTACCGCTACCACCCCGAGTTCCGGGCCAGCCGCGAGTCGGCCAAGTTCGAGCAGCTGATCCAGTTCGGCGAGGCACTGCCGCGGATTCGGGAACGGGTCGCGGAGGACCTCGCCCGACCGGACCTGCCCCGCGACAAGGTTCTCGCGGCCTGCGTCCGGGTCCTCGAGCTGACGCTGATCCGCGTCGGCAACGAGGAGTACGCGCGCGAGAACCGTTCATTCGGATTGACGACGCTCCGGGACGCCCATGCGAAGGTCGGCGGGACGGCCGTGCGGTTTCGGTTCCGGGGCAAGGGCGGCAAGGTCAACGAGGTCGGATTCCGCGACCGCCGCCTCAGTGCGATCGTCCGGCGCTGCCAGGAGCTGCCCGGACAGGACCTGTTCCAGTACGTGGACGAGGACGGGCAGGTCCGCGACGTCCGGTCCGACGACGTCAACGACTACCTGCGCGCGGCCGCGGGCACCGACGTCAGCGCCAAGATGTTCCGGACCTGGACGGCGACCGTGCTCGCGTCACGGGCGCTCGTCGCCTACGAGGAACAGGAGGCGAAGGCGCCGTCGAAGCGGCTGATGGCGAACGCGATGCGCGAGGTCGCCGACCGGCTCGGCAACACGCCCACGGTGGCCCGTCAGAGCTACGTCCACCCTGACGTGCTGACCGCCTACCTCGACGGCTCCCTCGGTGACGCGCTCCTGACCGAGGCCGAGGAGCAGCGACCCGAGCCGGCTCCCGAGCCGTCCCGCGCCGAGGAGGAAGCCGTCATCGAGCTGCTCCGTCATCGGCTGCGGGCGAGCGGGTCTGCGCGGCGCGCGAAGAAGGGTCGGCGGTCGACGAAGCGACGGGCGCGGCCGCGGGCGGTGCGGGCCGGCACCACCAACCCCGACTGACACCCGGCTGCAACTCGCGCCGCGGCGTCCTCGCCACCGGCGCGACGTGTCTCTTGGCACAGTCCGGCCACCGGCGTGTGGCGGCCGAGTGCCAGGTCGCCCGAGCGCTCAGGAGGGCGACCTCGTGGACCAGCTTCTCTCCCAGTTCGGCAGCAGCGTGCAGGACGTCATCAATTCGCCCGCCGTCCAGTTCGCGCTTCGCGCCGCGGCCCTCTACCTCGTCCTGCTCTGGCTCGGCTCGGCCTTCTGGGCGTTCCGCGACGCGAGCCACCGGACCCGCAATCTCCTCGCGCCGTATCTTGCCGGCGCGCTCGTCGTTCTCGCGACGCCCGCGTTGTTTCCGTTCGCGCTCGTCCTCTACATGATCGTCCGGCCCGGCGAGACGCTGGTCGAGGCCTGGGAGCGGCGGATGGCCGAGGAGGCCACGGCCGAGGCGGTGCCACTCTGCGCAAGCTGCGGGCGGCGGACCGATCCCGACTGGCTCGCCTGCCCCTCGTGCGGACACCTGCTCCACCACCGCTGCGTGGCCTGCGGACGGCTGATGGGCCTCGAATGGAACGTCTGCGCCTGGTGCGGGACGGAGCCGGCGAGTGCGGTCGTCGAGCTCGCGCCTCGTCGCGCCGCCGCAGGCCTCGTCTCGGGGCTGCCGCCCCGGCGCGGCATCGAGACGGGCGGCGTTGCGGCTGCGTCGTCGGCCGACGACTCGGTCGCCGCGTTCCAGCCGTCGACGGCGTCGCTCGACTGACACTCGCCCGCGCGGTCGGCTCGTCCGGCCGCTGACGCCCGCCGGGCATCCTCCGCTTGCCCGCGCTCCTGCGCTTGGCATTGCGCATTTCAACGCGGTGATAACCGCGCCCGCTTCGGAAGGCGCTACCGCAGAGCAGACCGCGCACGAGCATCGTGGAGCTGGTCGCTCGTGCGGGAGGCGCTCATGGCACGCACTCCGACTCGCGTCTCGGCCCGCCAGCCGTCGCGGCAAGCCGCGGATACAGCCCGGGATTCTCGTCGGGTTGAAGTCGGCGGCGAGAAGACTGCTTCGGACGATCGATGCCGTCTCGCCGGCGGAGCCGTCTCGCCGGCGGACCCGATCGCCTCGCCCGCTTGTCGACCGATGATCTCGGTCCCGTCGCCCGCCGCGATCAGGACACGTGACCAGGACACAAAAACGGACAGACGACCCGAGGAGGGGGCTCGGGCCGTCTGTCGTTCACAAGGGAAACGCCCCGTCACAAGCGTCTCCCGGGGGAGGGGAAGCGTCTTCGGACTGCAGAGTAGGTGGGCCACCCGTGCGATCCGATCGCAGCGCGGGGACCGGACCTTGCAGCCCCGTTGCGGCGCCCGAACGATCAGTAGGCAGCGAGTTGAGAAAGAAAAGTGGCTCGCGGACCCCCAGTGCGTCGCGAGCCACGGTCCAGCCTCGACCGGCTTGCGTTGCGTGGGTGGAGCGCTCGGGCGCCGGCCGGTTGCACGCGTGTAGCGGAACGCCGCAGCGGCTTCGGGCGAGGGAATGCTGCCCGCCGGCCCGCGGGTTCAGCTCGGAGTCGATGCTCCGGTCGGCATCGCCTGTTGCGACAGGATCTCGAGGACGGCCGACCGAAGGTTCGGTGCGCCCTGGTCGCAGCGCGAGCCGCCCGGCCCCGGGTCGTAGGCGCCGCCAATGAGCATCGACCTGACGCCCCGGCCCGGCCGCTCGGCGCAGTCCTCGGGGTCCGCCGTCAGCCACCAGTCGTCGCGCCTTCCGGCCGAGGCGTCGCTCGCGTACCTGAGACCCGGTACCCCGAGCTCGTCCCAGTCGGGGAGCGGGGCGTCGGATACCAGGACGAGGTCGGCGCCGGCGTCGACGAGATAGTCGAGCTGCGTCGACGCCTCGTCCGGCGTCTCGAGGGCGAGCAGGTTCGGCTGAAGGAAGATCCTCACGAGGGCACCTGTTGAATCGTTCGACGTGGCGGGTTCCGGGAGAACGCCCACAACGGTATGGCGGATGACGCATCGGGCGAATCATCGGGTCCGGCCGCCACGTTGCAGCTTGCCCACACCACCCCCGACCGCCGTCCCGACCTCGAACGCGCCCGGCCTGCGGCGGCGTCGCGTCTGGCCGCTCGCGCATTGCAGCGCCGACGCGGTCGGCCGTTCGGCCCAGGCTCGGCAATGAGGGTGATACGAGGGCCGCGACGGCGGGTGCGCGACCGCGACGCGACGGCACCTACCGTCGGTTCATCGACGGACGAACGCCCGCGATCGACGGAGGCAGACCAGCAAGCCCGATGTTCCTCAACGACTCACCGGCCGGACTCATCGGCTCTGCGTCGGCAGAGGAACCTGAGCTGCCGATCGCCGCGCCAGGCGTGACGTTCCGCAGGCTCCGGATCGCTGGACTGACGGCCGCCCAGGCCGGGAACCTGACTGCCCGGCTGTCGGGCCTCTCGCCGGTCCGGACGGGCTGGAGCGTCAACGAGATCGAGCGACTCCTCTTCCTCCGCTCCCTCGTCGACAGCGGCCGCGTCCGATCTTGACCTTCCTCGCACCGACCCCCTGACCGGAGACCCCGCGATGCTCAACCGCCCGACCTGGAACGGCATTGTCGAGGCCGCGACTCATGGCGACCGCTCGATGGCGGTCCTCCAGTACGTCGTGGCCGGTGTCGCGCTCGCCGTCGCCCTCGCCCTCACGATCGCTCACTGACGACCGCCCGGCGATCGGCGCGCTCAGGCTGCGTTCGCGCCGCCGCGCGAGTCGGGCAGCGCGACGCCCGCGGATTCCTCCTCCTCGCCCTCGGAGTGGAGCGCCGGGTCGGGCGCGACGACCGTCTCGCGGGCCTGGAATCGCTCGAGGACGACCTCGAGCGCTGCCGCGAGCGGGACGGCCACGAAGGCGCCGACGATGCCGCCGACGGCGCTCCCCACGAGCAGCGACACGATCACCATGAACGGAGACAGGCCGATCGTGTTGCGCATGACGATCGGCACCAGGACGTTGCCCTCGACGAGGTGGACCACCAGGTAGACGAGGGCAACCATGAGCGCGAGCTGCGGTGACACCATCGCCGCGACGACCAGTGCCGGGATCGCGCCGATGGCCGGCCCGACCATGGGGATCGCCTCGGCGAGGCCGGCGACGAGCCCGAGCAGGACCGCCGAGGGCACCCCGAGGAGGAAGTACAGGCTGCCGGTGGCCGCCCCCACGATCGTCATCAGCAGGAGCTGACCGCGGACCCACCGGCCCAGCCGGTTCTCGACCTCGTTCCAGGCGTCCCGCGTTCCTGATCGCCGCTCGGCGGGCAGGAACGCGAGCACGTACCGCTGCAGCCGGGCGTGCTCGACGAGCCAGAAGTAGACGACCGCGAGGAGGGTGACGAGGGCCGCGGCGGTCTCGGCCACGGCGACGCTCGCGGACAGCACGTCCTCGGGCTCCGGCGGCGCCGGCCGGATCGACGCCCGGGCCGCGTCGACGAGCGCGGTCAGGCTCGTCGCCAGCGCAGCCGGTCGGAGCCGCGCGGTCTGGTCGTGGAGATCCGACAGGAGCGGCGGCAGTCCCCGCAGGACCTCGTCGGCCTGGACAAGGGCCGCCGGAACCACGACGAGGGCAAGCCCGACGACCGCGACGAGAAAGGCGAGATAGACGACCAGGATGGTGGCGCCGCGCGGGATGGGCAGCCGCGTCCGAAGCCAGCCGATGAGCGGTTCGAGGCCGCTCGCAAGGAGCACCGCGATGAAGACGAGGAGCAGGACGCGGCCCGCTGCTCCCGCGAGCGCAAGGGCACCGATCACGAGGGCGACGCCGACCGCGAGCCCGACGCCGCGCGCCGACCAGTGGAGCGCCTCGGAGCGCATCGAGGTCAGTGCCGGTCGAATCCGACGCGGCGCCGCCGCACCCGTGCCAGCAGCGGTGCAACGGCCAGGCTGAGACCCATCCCGAGAGCGTCGGCCGCGAGCGCCTGCGTGGTCGCTGCCGTCGCGTCGCCGGAATCGGTCGTCGGCGCCGGCGTGGCCGTCGGGGCCGGTGTGGGCGTGGTCTGCGGCGTCCCGCCTCCACCGTCGCCACCCCCACCACCCCCGCCGTGGCCGTGACCGCCACCGCCACCGTGACCGCCACCCTCGTCCCCGTGCCCGTGGCCCGGCTTGGGTTTCTGCTCGTGGACCGGCCGGGGCGGAGCGCTGCCGCAGATCCGGCCGCCCCACGAGTGCTGGCCCCAGAAGTAGGTCGTTCGCGTGTCGTACTGGCCGGTCACGCCGACGCCGCGTGCGGCGCGGTGCTGCCAGCTCAGGTCGTCGACCC
>DASXWX010000344.1:0-2528 GCA_036503395.1 Candidatus Limnocylindrales bacterium | reverse complement strand
TCGCCCGTTGCAGCTCGTCGGTGTCCCGCGCGGAGACCGATGCGACCGCGCCGCGGCCGAGGGTGCCGAGCTGATCGACGTGGTCGGACAGCCCCCGCAGGTCGTCGAGGACTGCCGCGAGCCCGGGTCGGATCGCCTCGTCGCCGGCCCAGGTCAGCTCGGGATGGTTGCCGCTCCCGGCGGGCCCACCCACGGCCGCCACGATCCCCGCCGAGCCGGCCGCGATCGCGACCGCGACCACGAGCCAGGTGAGGCGCAGCAGCAGACCCCGCAGCACCCCGAGACCGTTCGTCACGCGTCGATTGTGCCGTCGCCGGTCGCCGGCGCATCCCCCCGAACGGGCATGCGCTCACGAGACGCGGTCAGGCGCGCTGTTCCTTCGGCCTGAGCTTCAGGTAGTCGAGCCGGCCGGCCATGTCGAGCGGCTCGAACCCGAACGCGTCGCGTACGGCCGTCGGTTCGGTGACGTTGTCGAGCCCGAGCTGGCGAAGCTGGTCCGCTGCGACGGGGAACGGCAGCCCGACCAGCTCGGACGCCTCGGCGACCAGCATGATCAGCGGAACCGGCACCGGGACGATGAGCCGGTGGGCGCCCAGGGAGCGGAGGACCTCCTCGACGATCTCGCGGTACGTCCACCAGCGCGGGCCGCCGAGCTCGAACACGCGCACGAGAGCGTCAGGTCGCTCGAGCACGTCGACGACGACGCGGGCGAGGTCCGCCACGGCCAGCGGCTGGAAGCGGGACTCACCCAGCCCGGGCACCGGGACGACGCCGGGCGACAGCCGGACCAGACCGGCGATCACGTTGAAGAAGCCGTCCCCTGGGCCGAACATCAGCGACGGCTCGAGGATCGTCCAGTCGAGGTGGCTCTCGGCGACGATCCGCTCGGCCTTCGCCTTCGAGCTGGCGTAGTGGAGGTCCGGGTCATCAGCGATTCCGAGCGCGCCGAGATGGACGAGGCGGCGGACGCCCGCGGTGCGCATGGCGACGACGACGTTGCGCGTCCCCTCGGTGTTGACGAGCCGGAGGCTGGCGCCGCCATCGCGGTCACGAGGTATCGCGACCAGGTGGACGACGGCGTCGACGCCGACCATCGCCGGTCGGAGCGTCTCCACGTCGGTCACGTCGCCGATCCGGGTGTCCGTTGCCGCGCGGATCCCGCGGTCGAGGCGATCGAGGAGGTCGCGGCCATCGGCCGCCGACCGGACGAGGCCGACGACACGATGGCTCGCGGCCGAGAGCGCGCGGACGACGGAGCTGCCGACGAAGCCGTTTGCGCCGGTCACGAGGACGGTGGCCAATTTTTTCGATGCCTCAGCAGGAATACGTGCTAAGCGAATGTAGCACGTTTCTCGTTCGTCGCTACAGTGGCGGCGTGTCCGAGCCCCTCCGTTCGCTCATCGAGTCGATGCCGAAGGCTGAGCTCCATCTCCATCTCGACGGATCGCTCCGGCCCGAGACGGCGCTCGAGCTCGCCCGGACGCGGCGGATCGAGGCGCCACGGACGCTGGCGGGGATGGGGGGCGAGCTCGTCGCGCCGATGCCCACGTCCTCCCAGGCCGAGCTGCTCCGCGCGTTCGACCTGCCGATCGCGCTCCTCCAGGACGCCGAGGCGCTCGAACGGGTCGCCGCGGAGCTCGTCGAGACGAAGGCGGCGGACAACGTCCGCTACGTCGAGATCCGGTGGGGACCGAACCTCCACACGGCGCGCGGCCTCTCCCTCGGGGACGGCATCGCGGCGGTTGCGCGCGGGGCGAACGCCGCCGCCGCGAGAACCCGGACGACCGTCCGCCTCATCGCTACCGCCCTCCGGTCGCACCCAGCCGCCGACAACCTCACGCTCGCCCAGACGGCGGCGCGGTTTCGTGACGAGGGGCTCACCGGCTTCGACCTGGCGGGTCCCGAGGAGGCCTTTCCCGATCCCCTCGACCACGCCCGGGCCTTCGAGGCGGCCCGGGACGGCGGTCTCCGGATCACGATCCATGCCGGTGAATGGGGCGGCGCCGCGCAGGTCCGGCGAGCGCTGGCGGTGGACCCGGAACGGATCGCCCACGGATCCGGCGCGGCGGACGATCCGGCGCTCATCGCCGAGCTCCGGACCCGCGGCGTGACCCTCGACCTCTGTCCGACCTCGAACTGGCAGGCGGGGATCGTTCCCTCGATCGACGTCCACCCGCTGGCCCGCCTCCACCGCGCGGGCGTCTCGGTGACGCTCTCGACCGACGACACCACGGTCTCCGACCTCTCGCTCTCCGACGAGTACGAGCGGGCGGTCGAGCAGATCGGCATCACGCTCGCGGAGCTCTGCGCGATCGACCGCCACGCCCTCGACGTCGCCTTCGCCGACGAGCCGACGCTCGCCCGCCTTCGCGCCGAGTTCGACGCATGGCCCGGCTCAGCGGGCGGCGGCCTCGGCTGACGACGAGGCGAGACGGTCGAGGGTCGCGTCGAGCTCGGTCGCGTCGGCCGCGACCGCCGTCGGACGCTCCTCTCCGGGCAGCGCGTCGAGCTGTGCCGGGGTGGCGACC
>DASXWX010000343.1:0-6472 GCA_036503395.1 Candidatus Limnocylindrales bacterium | reverse complement strand
TTCGCCTCGAACCAGGTCCGGATCCGGCTGCCGAAGGACCCTCTCAAGGGCTGGCGGCTGACGCAGGCCGTCGTCGAGCGCTTTGTGGCCGGCAGTGGGCTTCCGCCGGAGGCGGAGCTCGCCGGGACGCATGCCTGACCCGGCGCTCGTCCTGCGGCTCGAGGCAAGCGAGGAGGAGCGCCGCGTCCTTCGTGCGGCCCTGCTCGCTGCCCGCGCGACCGAGCTCGGGGAGCTCCGGCGGCGGAGCGGGCGCCTCGCCTACGGTTACGGCTCGGACACGGCGCGCGACGGCATGCGCTCGGAGGTCGACCGGATTCGGCTCCGCCTCGAGATGCTCGATCGGCTGCTGGCGGCAGTCGACGAGTCGGGAACGATCGCCAGGAGGACTTCATGAAGACGTTGCTCAGGTTGTTCGGATTCGTGTGGCTCGCCGGGTTCCTGGCCGCGCTCGTGGGGGCGCTCGCGGCACGGCAGCGGGTCGAGGTAGAGGACGATCCGAACGCGAACGAGGTCGCGCTCCTCGCGAGCTTCGGTCCGCTCGAGTTCCGGAGCGTGGCATCGGCCTTCGGTGGCGGCACGGTCGAATGCTGGTACGGCGGCGGGACGATCGACCTGCGGTCGGCGACGCTCGATCCGGCCGGCGCGACCCTCCGCGTTCGGGCGATCTTCGGCGGCGCCCAGGTCGTCGTCCCGCGAAGCTGGCCGGTCCGGGCTCACTCGGTCGGGTTCGGCGGCATCAACGACGCCCGCCAGCAAGCCCTGGTCGACGAGTCGGCTCCCGTCCTGACGATCGAGGGCATGTGCCTGTTCGGCGGGTTCGGCGTGCTGTCCGAGCGGGTGGATCGACCGTTCGCGTCGGCCGTGCCCGTCTAGCCAGCCCGATCACCCGCCAGTGTCCCGCTTCGTCTCGCGTACGTGACACGACCCGTGGCTGACCCCAGCCGCGTCCTCGGCATCCTCGCCCACGGTCACACGGCCGAGCGGCCCGCGGATGTGCGCCCGATCCCCGGCACGCTCCTCGTCGTCCTGGGCATCCTCGTGCTGTGCGGGTGGCTTGTGTTCGGGGGCCCCGCCGTGCTTCTGCTCGGAGACCAGGTGTCGCCCTTCCCGTTCGCGTTCGGCCTCGATTGACCACCGATCCGCCGCCGGACGGCCGGCTGTCCCGTCGCACCTTCCTTCGGGCCGCCGCGGTCGGGGGATTCGCCGCATTCCTCGCCGCCTGCGGGTCGGCGATCCCGAGCCCGACGCCCGCCCCGACCTCTTCGACGCCGCCGTCGCCAAAGCCCGGCACCTCGGCCTCACCCACGACGCCGCCGGTCTCGATCGAGCCGAGCGGGAGCGCGACGCCGGGTCCGAGCACCGATCTGCGCCGGACGATCGCCGGCCTCCTGATCGTCGGCTTCCGCGGCATGTCGCTCGACGACGCGCCGTGGCTCCGGCGGGCCCTTCGCGCCGGCCTCGGCGGCGTGATCCTCTTCGACCGCGACCAGCAGACGGGCGATCCGCGGAACGTTCGATCGCCGGCCCAGGTCACGGCGCTCGTGCGCGAGATCCACGCGGCCGGGACGCCGCGGCGGGCGATCGTGTCGATCGACCAGGAGGGTGGCGTCGTGACCCGCCTGTCGCCGGCCCACGGGTTCCCGGCCGTCACCTCGGAAGCAGCGATCGGCCGCGGGACGCTGACGGCGGCACGGACGTGGGCGCGGGGACTCGCGGGCACGCTCGCCGCGGTCGGGATCGACCTGAACTTCGCGCCTGTCGTCGACCTCGACGTGAACCCCTCGAGCCCGGCGATCGGCGCGCTCGACCGGTCGTTCTCGGCGGACCCGGACGTCGTCGTGGCGATGGCCACCGCCGAGATCGAGGCCCACCGCACGGTCGGCGTCGCCACGACCCTCAAGCACTTCCCCGGCATCGGCAGCTCGACGACCAACACGGACTTCGGCGTCGCCGACGTGACCGACACCTGGACCCGCCGCGAGCTCCAGCCCTTCCGCCGCCTCATCGCCGCGGGCACGACCGACCTCGTCATGGCCGGCCACGTCGTCAACCGCCGGCTCGATCCGGACCACCCGGCCTCGCTCTCGAAACCGATCGTCGGCGGCATCCTCCGCGACGAGCTCGGGTTCGAAGGCGTCGTCGTCACGGACGATCTCGGAGCGGCCGCGATCACCAGCGCCTTCGGTCGGGACGAGGCGATCCTCCTTGCGCTCGAGGCCGGCAACGACCTGCTCCTGTTCGCGAACCAGCAGGACTACGACGACGACGTCTTCGAGCGGGCCGTCGACACGATCGCGACGGCCCTCGAGTCCGGCCGGGTCCCGATCGAGCGTGTCCAGGAGGCCGCGGCGCGCGTCGACCGCCAGTTCGGCCGGACCTGACACCCCGACCGTTCGCGCGCGAACGTCCGCGCCTGCCGGTCAACGCCCGAAATCACAACGGAACGGTCGGTGAACCGCGTCGCGTCGCCGATTCCGCCGCTGACGAACGGAATGACGACGGACGACGCCTCCAGTCGTCATAACCGCCACTGAGTGGCAGGTCAGCGCGCGGCCGGGGTATTGGCGATGATGTGTCCGGCGATGGGGCTCGCCGAGAGCGCCCGACCGGCCGGGCTGATGGCTCCTGCAACCACCGCGCCGGTCGCTCGTGGAGGCTTCGATGCCCCTCGTCCTCGTCGCACTCGGCGGCGCGTTCGGCGCCACCGCCCGCTACCTCGTCGACGGCTGGATCACGGACCGGACCGGCGGCGAATTCCCGTGGGGGACACTCGCGATCAATGCCTCGGGGGCATTCCTCCTCGGCGTTCTGTTCGCGCTCGCGATCGAGTCCGACGTCCTCCCGGCGTCGATCCGCGGACCGGTCATGATCGGCTTCGTCGGCGCGTACACGACGTTCTCGACGCTCATGCTCGAGAGCTGGCGACTCTGGGAAGACGGGGCGGCCGGGCTCGCGCTCGCCAACCTCGTCGGTTCGCTGGTCGTCGGGGTCGTCGCCGTCGTGGCGGGGCTCGTCGTCGGGAGGGCGATCGCGTGAAGATCGAGGGCACCGGGCTGCTGCTCCGGATCTACATCGGCGAGTCGGACCAGTGGCACGGCCGGCCGCTCTACGAGGCGATCGTCCACCTGCTCCGCGAGCGCGGTCTCGCCGGTGCGACCGTCCTCCGCGGAATCGAGGGCTTCGGCGCGAACGCCCATCTCCACACGACCCGCATCCTCCGGCTGTCCGAGGATCTCCCGGTGCTCATCGAGATCGTCGACGAGGAGCCGCGGATCCGGGGGATCCTCCCGGAGCTCGACGCGATGGTCGCCGACGGCCTGATCACGCTCGAGCGCGTCGAGGTGATCGCCTACCGCGCGGACGACGGCGCGACCGATCGGGCCGAGTAGCGACCGCGGGCCGCTTGGCTCGTTTCCCGCAAGGCGGGAGCAACGGCAACCGAGCGAGCGACCGACGGTGCTCCGTCGCCGGCTCTCCCATGGGTCGGGAAGATCGCCGGCGAGGTATCGCTCGGGGGGCGTTAGGCCCATCTGTCGGGAAACGCCGGCTGCCCGAGGCCGCGGTCCGCCGATGACGAATCCGAGCGAGGCGCGACAATCGATCGGCGCGCCGCCGCGCCGATCGGAGGTTTCGATGCCCGTCTGGTTCGGCTACCACATCCCGACGTTCACGTTCCCGGACGTGCCACCGGAGGGGCTGTTCGACCACGTCGCGACCATCGCCAAGGCCGCCGAGGACGCCGGCTTCGCCCAGGTGACGGTGATGGACCACCTCTACCAGATCCGCGGGATCGGGCCCGAGACCGACCCGATGCTCGAGGCATACCTCACCCTGGCCGCCCTCAGCCAGCGGACGGAGCGCGTGCGCCTCGGAACGCAGGTGACCGGCGTCACCTACCGGAACCCCGCGCTGCTGGCGAAGGAGGTGACCACGCTCGACACGCTCTCGAAGGGCCGGGCGATGCTCGGGATCGGCGCGGCCTGGAACGAGGACGAGCACCGCGGCTACGGCTTCGAGTTCCCGCGGGTCGGGGAGCGGATGGACCGCCTCGACGAGGCGCTGTCGATCATCAGCGCGATGTTCCGCGAGGAGCGGCCGTCGTTCGAGGGTGAGCACTACCGGATCGTCGGGGCGCTGAACGTCCCGCGGCCGATCCAGCCGAAGGGCCCACCGATCATGGTCGGTGGTGGCGGCGAGCAGCGGACGCTCCGCATCGCCGCGAAGCACGCCGATATCACCCACTGGTTCGGCTCGCTCGGCCTGGACGCGCTGAACCACAAGACGGAGCTGCTGCGGCGGTACTGCGACGACATCGGCCGTGACCCCGGCGGGATCGAGCGGGCGCTCAACACGCCGGTGATGGTCGCCCGCGACGAAGCGGCCGCCGACGCGATGATGGCGCGCATCCCGCCGGAACGATGGGGCAGCCGGCCGGTCTCGGTCGAGCAGGCCGCGGATCAGCTCCGACCGTTCATCGATGCCGGCTTCACGGGCTTCACCTTCAACAACACCTACCTCGCAACGTCCGAGGAGATCGCGGTGGCGGGCGAGCTGCTCCGGGTCGTCTCCTGAGGCCTGCGATGACTGGCCCGCTCTCCGACGGGGTCGTCCGCGAATGGCCGACCCGGTAGCCTCCGGCTCGTGCCACCCATCGTTCGTCGCGTCCATTCGGCCGAGCTGACGCCGGCCCAGATCGAGGTCCTGCGCGAGCTGTTCGCGGTCGCCTGGCCCGACGGCGACTTCGACGAGAACGACTGGCAGCACGCGAGCGGCGGGATCCACGTCCTCGTCGAGGACGACGGCGAGATCCGATCGCATGCGGCGGTCGTCGAGCGGGACATCGAGGCCGCCGGCCACCTCCTCGACACGGGCTACGTCGAGGCGGTCGCGACCTGGCCCGAGCACGAGGGCCGCGGCTACGGGTCGGCGGCAATGACCGAGGCAAACGCCGTCATCGGGGAGCGCTATGAGCTGGGCGCCCTGGGGACCGGCCGGTTCACGTTCTACGAGCGGCTTGGATGGGAGCGCTGGCTGGGTCCGACGTTCGTGCGCGAGGTCGACGGGGTCAGGCGAACGCCGGACGACGACGGGGCGGTGTTCATCCTGCGGACCCCGACGACACCGCCACTCGACCTGGGGGCCGAGCTCATCTGCGACTGGCGCCCGGGCGACGTGTGGTGAGGCCGTTCCAGCTGCTGGCCGGCCCCGGCGACGTCTCGGACGCCCGCGGCCTCGCCGCCGCGGCGAGGCGTGCAGAGCAGATCGGCATCGACGTGCTCGTTCTGACCGATCACCTCATCGACCAGCTGGCCCCGATCGTGGCGATGACCGCCGCGGCCGACGCGACCGAGCGCCTCGGGGTCGGGACCTTCGTCTTCAACAACGACCTCCGCCATCCCGCGGTTCTCGCCCAGGACCTCGGCTCGATCGACGTCCTGTCGGGCGGCCGCCTCCAGATCGGGATCGGCGCCGGCTGGAACGAGCCCGAGTACGTCGCGATCGGCACGCCGTTCGAGCCGGTCCGCGTTCGCCAGGCTCGACTCGCCGAGGCGATCGCGGTCCTGAAGGGCTGCTTCGCGGACGGCCCGTTCAGCTTCGAGGGCGCCCATTACACGGTCCGGGACTACGACGCGCGACCCAAGCCCGTCCAGCGGCCGCATCCGCCGTTCCTCATCGGCGGCGGCGGCCGCCGGACGCTCGAGCTGGCGGCGCGCGAGGCCCAGGTCGTCGGGCTCGCCCCGCGGATCCTGTCCGGCCAGCGCAGCGAGCCCGGCTCGATAACCGGCGCGGGCACGGCCGAGAAGATCGGCTGGGTCCGCGACGCGGCCGGGCACCACTTCGCGGACCTCCGTCTCAACGTCTACCCGTCCGGCTGGCCCGTCACGGTCACGAACGAGGCGCGTCCGGTCGCACGGCAGCTCGTCGACCGCTTCCGCCGCCGAACCGGCGTCGAGCTGACCGAGGCCGAGGTCCTCGAGTCGCCCCACGTCTTCGTCGGCTCCATCGACGGCCTCGAGGCGAAGATCCGCGAGCAGCGCGAGCGGCTCGGCATCGACTCGATCATGGTCGGAGAGCTCGGCGAGCTGGACGCGCTCGTCGAGCGGCTGGCCGGCACCTGAGGTGGCCGGTCCCACCGTTCGCCCGGTTCGCGGGTCCGACGGTCTCTGGTCGCCCGCCCGCCGGGCGCTGACGTCGGGGCTCGTCCTGACGATCACCCTCGTGGCCTTCGAGGCGCTGGCGATCTCGACGGTCATGCCGATCGTCGTCCACGAGATCGGCGGGATCGAGCTCTACGGCTGGGTCTTCTCGGCGTTCTTCCTCGGCAGCCTGCTCGGGATCGTGGTCGTGGGTGGCCTCATCGACCGGGGCGGGCTCGTTCGGCCGTTCCTGGCCGGCCTGGGCCTGTTCGCGATCGGGCTGCTGATCGGCGGGCTGACGCCCTCGCTGCCGATCCTGATCGGCGGCCGGTTCC
>DASXWX010000342.1:0-6822 GCA_036503395.1 Candidatus Limnocylindrales bacterium | reverse complement strand
CAGTGCCGAGCGTCGTCACCTGAGGCTCCGACACCCCGGTGGAGTTCACGCGCCGTTCGACGATGTTGCGGACGACGTTCATGTCAGTCGGGCCGGGGCAGCGATCCGAGACGCACTGAGCCTGGTACTCGACGCGGAGGCCGCCCTCCAGGTCGAGCCCGAGCTTCGTCTCGAGCGTCCGCGCGCCGCCGTCGCTTCCGCCGAACGGGAGCTTGAGGCCAGGCACGAAATCGACCGCGATCGCGAGCAGCCCGACAACGGCGATCAGGACGGGGAGGAACCGGCGCACGAGGGCGGATGATACCCGACACCTCGTCGCGGATCGGGTGCTCCCGAGACGAAGAAGTCGCTACCGGAGCCCGCGCCGTCGAGCGGCCAGGCGCTCGAGGTGGGCAACGTCATCGAGGCGCTCCAGGCTCGCGCCCGCCCTCGCGTACGCTTCCTCGTCGCCCTTGAGGAGTGCCGTCTCCGCCTCGGCTCGGGCAAGGTAGACGCGGGCGCCCATTGCCCGATACAGGTCGACGGATCGGGCGAGCTGGCCGGCGTCGCCCGTCGCGACACCGAGCGCCCGACGCGCCTGCGCCTCCGTCAGCCTGAGCCCGAGCCTCGACGTCTGCTCGATGATCGCGCCGGTCGCGTCGCCCGGCGGGAGCGCGCGGTCGGCGAGCACGCCGAGACCGATCTCGACCGCGTCCAGGCGCGCGATGAAGTCGCGCCACCGACCAACGACGCCCTCGCCGACCCGGTCGAACTCGCCCTCGACGATGAGCCGCAGGCCCGCGAGCTGCGTCGAGTCGTCGAACTGCTCGAGGAGCTCCCGGGCCGCCGCGGCGAACTCCGTCTCTAGCGCCGAATCGTGCCGGCTTCGGGCGATCTCCAGGACGCGGACGAAGCCGTGGGCTGCGTAACCGACCGACGAACGGTTGTATTCGACCCACAGGTCGAGGAGCCGCCGACCGGCCACGACCGCCTCGTCCCAGCGACCGAGGACGTGCAGCGCGGCGATCTCCCAGGCCTTCGCGCCGATGCGGTACCCGAGCATCTGGCCAGGGCCGAACATCGCCTCCACGGCGCGCGCCGGCGCGAGCCCCTCGTCCACGCGTCCGAGGGTGATCAGTGACCAGCCCCGGACGATGTAGGCGTCGGCCCGCTCGCTGCTGTCGAGCCGGTCACCGAGGCCCAGCCGCTCGGCGGCTGCGTCGGCGGCGGCCTGCATGTCGTCGGATGCCATGGCCAGTGCGCCGCGGGCGTCGAGGGCCGTGCTCCGCAGGTTCGCATCGTCGAGCGCGACGGCGATCTCGTTGGCTTCGCGGGCTGCGTCGTCAGAGGCGATGGCCACCTCCGCGACACCGCTGACCATCGCGGGGGCGAAGGCGAGGCCGGCCAGGAACCTCGCCCGGACCGCGGGGTCGGAGACCTCCGGGAGCAGATCGAGCCCGAGCTGCCGAAGCTCGTCGAGCCGGGCGAACGATATTCCCGCGACGGCGCCCATCCAGCGGGTACGAACGAGGAGCTCTGCAGCGGCGATCCGGAGCCGATCGGTCGGTGATGCACCGCCTCCGGTCGCCAGCTCGAGCGCCCTGGCGTAGGCGTCGATCGCGTCGTTGCCGGCGATGAGGACGTCGCCGAGGCGCTCATAGAGCTCGACCTGCTGCGCCTCCGGCGCGAGCTGGATCGCGGCACGGATGTGACCGGCGGCCTCGAGGTTGGCGGCACCGGCCATCGCCGCGTCGGCAGCGATCCGCAGCCACCGGACGGCCCGCGACGCAAGGTCCTGCGGCACGTCGCCGGACATCGCAGCGAGCGTCGCCGCCTCGCGATAGTGATACGCGACGAGCTCGGCCAGCTCCTCCTCGCGTCCGATCGCGCGCGCAGCGAGCCAATCGCCGGCGGAGGCATGCAGTCGCGCACGCTCCGCGCGGGGCATCGTCGAGTAGGCGACCTCCCGGATGAGGATGTGCCGGAACGTGACCCCGCTCGGCGACGTACGGACGAGGTCGCGATCGATGAGCTCGTTTACCGCTTCCTGGGCCGAGGCGGCGATGGCCGGCTCGAGTGCCGCGAGACCGTCTGCCTGGAAGCTCCGCCCGAAGACCGATCCGAGCTGGATCGCGCGCCGGACGGGCGCCGGCAGGACGTCGATCCGGGCGAGAACGGTCGCCTGCACGGTGTCCGGCAACGATCGGAGGGCCGTGGCGACCGCCTCGGCGTCGCGCAGGTCGGGCGTCCGGTCCACGATCGCACGGACCAGCTCGCCCGCGTAGAACGGGTTCCCCTCGGCTCGGTCGACGACGAGCCGGACGATCTCGGGTGATGGGCCGTCGAGGAGATGCTCGACCAGCGTGGCCACGTCGGGATCGTCGAGCGGCTCGAGCGAGAGCGACACGTAGTTGCGACGGCCGCCGCCCCACGTCGGCCGTCGGTCGAGCAGCTCGGGTCGGGCGAGGACGATCATGAGGAGCGGGGCCTCTCCCCGTGGAAGAAGCACGGACTCGATGAGATCGAGGAGCGAGTCGCTCGACCAGTGAAGGTCCTCGATCGCAAGGACGAGGGGCGCATCGGCCGACGCGAGCTCGACCAGCGACCGCCACGCGTCGACGAGCGTCGAGCGGTCGATGCCCTCGACCTCGCCCCCGCCGACGGTCGCCGCGATGACGTCGGCGGTCCGCTCCGGACCGGCCTCTCCGCGCTGCCCGAACCATCGGACGGCGGCCGCTCGCACGTCCTCCGGGCTGGCCTCCTCCGACAGCCCGAGAATTGCGTGGGCGATTGCACGGAGCGGCCAGTAGGTCAGGCGCTGCCCGTAGGGCAGGCACTGGGCAAGCGCCATCCGGGCGTTCGCCGCGAGCGCCGGGAGCCGGTCCCCGAACTCCTCGAGGAGCCGGCTCTTGCCGACGCCCGGCGAGGCGAGGACGCTGACGAGGAAGGGTCGTCGCTCGCGAAACGCCCGCGACGCCGTCAGCTCGAGCTGGGCGATCTCGCCCTCACGTCCGACGAGCGGGACCCGGAGCGTCGACTCCGCGACGCGACCGACGAGTCGCCGGCACGCGACCGTGGTCGACTTGCCCTTCGCCTCGATCGAGGCCGATGCGTCGAACGCGAACCCGCGTGACGCTCGAACGGTCCGCTCCCCGACGAGGACATCCCACGGTTCGGCGGCCTGCTGGAGCCGAGCAGCGACGTTCACGGCATCGCCGGTCACGAGGCTGTCGGCAGACGGGTCGCGGGCTGCGACGACCTCGCCGGTCTGGACGCCGAGGCGTATCGGCAGGCGGTCACCGAGGGACGAGTCGCCGCGGACGCGGTCGCGGAGAGCGATCGCCGCCGAGAGCGCGCGACTCGGGTCATCGTCGTGTGCCGTCGGGAGACCGAAGACCGCCATCGCGGCGTCGCCGATGAACTTCTCGAGCGTCCCGCCGTGGGCCTCCACGACCTCGCGCGCGATCGAGTAATAGCGGCCGAGGAGCGCCCGCAGATCCTCGGGGTCGATCGACTCACCGAGGGAGGTCGAACCGACGACGTCCGCGAACAGGACGGTGACGAGTCGCCGCTCCTCGCTCACGGGCGGCACGATACTGGACCGAAGGAGGTGCACGTTGGGCTACGAGGTGGAGACGATCACGGTCGACGGCCGGGTCACGGCGCTCGGATCGGCAGGTCCGCACTCGCTCGTGATCGACCGCGCCGTCGAGCTCGGCGGGGGCGGACTCGGGTTCAACGGCGGCCAGCTCCTCAATCTCGCCGTCGCCGCCTGCATCTCGAACGACCTGTTCCGCGAGGCGACACGCCTCGGCTTGCCGCGGCGGCGCGTGCGGGTCACGGCCCGATCCGACTACGGTGGCTCGCCCGCGGTCTCCGGACCCATCGATTACGACGTCGAGGTCGACGGCGACGCGCCGGCGGAGCAGCTCGACGAGCTCGTCCGGCTGGTCGACTCGATCGGCGAGATCCCGAACTCGGTTCGCCGGGGGACGGAGGTCCGGCTGGGTCAGCGAACCGTCAACGGCTCGCCGCATCGCGAGCGCGCCAACTGACGTCCCGCCTCCCGGTTCCGGGCGCTAGCGCGCCGCGACCAGGACCAGCAGCACCACGATCGCGACGAGCGCGGCGCCCAGCAGCCAGCCGAGGAGCCGAATGCGTGCGCGGGAGGCCGCGACCTGGGAACGCGCATCATCCAGCTGGGCCCGAACGGCCGCCACGTCTGCGGCGAGCGCCTCGTCCGAACCGTGCCGCCGCGGGCCCGCCGCGTCGGCGTCGGACAGCATCCGGGCGAGGTGCGCATCGAGCCGCGGATCCGCGTCCTGGCGGATCACGCCACGGGCCGCCTCGGCGAGCATGGCCTCGTCGCCGTCACCGGATCGCGCGGCCCTGACCGTCTCGTCATCCGCCATCGCGCGCGTCACCGTAGCAGCCCACGCCCTCGGCGGCGACCCCCGAAAACGTCGAAGCCTAGGCCTCGAGACCCGCCTTGATCTGCTCGGCGAGCCGGCGACCGATCCCCGGCACGGCGGCGATCTGCTCGATCGGTGCCTCCCGGACTCGTCGGGCCGAGCCGAACACACGCAGGAGGGCGCGCCGGCGCTTGGGCCCGACGCCCGGGAGACCGTCGAAGGCCGACCGCACCGCCGACTTCGCCCGCAGCGAGCGGTGATAGGTGATCGCGAAGCGATGGGCCTCGTCGCGGATGCGCTGGACGAGGTAGAGCGCGGGCGACGTCGGCGGGAGGACGATCGGGGTCGACGTGAACGGTGGGAAGAGCTCCTCGCGCTCCTTGGCCAATCCGAACACCGGGAGCTCGTGGAGGCCGAGCTCGTCGAGGACCTGCTTCGCGCCGTTCACCTGGGGCTTGCCGCCGTCGACGATGAGGAGGTCCGGCATCCGCCACCGAAGCTCCTCGGCCTCTCCCTCCTCCCCCGCCCCGACTCGCCGGAAGCGGCGCCGGAGAACCTCCTGGTGGGATGCGACGTCGTTCGCGCCCTCGACGGTCTTGATCCGGAAGCGGCGGTACTCCGACGAGCGCGGCTTGCCGTCCTCGAACACCACCATCGACGCCACGCTGTCGCGGCCCTGGAAGTTGCTGATGTCGTAGCACTCGATCCGGAGCGGCGGCGCCGGGAGCCCGAGGCCGTCGGCGAGCTCCTCGAGGGCCGCCAGCGTCTTGCCCTGGTCGGCGAGCCAGCGCGCCTGCTCCCGGGCGAGCGTCTCGGCGGCGTTCGTCATCGCGAGGGCCAGCAGCCCCCGCTTCTCGCCACGCTGGGGGACGTGGAGCCGGACGCTCGCGCCCCGGCGGTCGGCGAGGAACGACTCGAGCGTGCCCGCGTCCGCCAGCTCGACCGGCAGCAGGATCTCGCGGGGCACGGTCGTCGAGCGAGCGTAGTACTGCTCGAGGAAGCTGCGGAGGACCTCGTCGTCCGGCACCTCGGGCAGGGCGTCGAGGAGGTAGACGTCGCGGCCGATCATCTTGCCGTCGCGCACGGTGAAGAGCTGCACGGCGGCCTGCGCGCCCTCGCGGGCGAGCCCGACGCAATCGAGGTCGGTTCGGGCGAAGGCCGCCATCTTCTGGGACTCCATCGTCCGCTCGATCGCTCGGACCTTGTCGCGGAGGGCGGCCGCCCGTTCGAACTCGGTCCGCTCGGACGCCTCCTCCATCTGCCGGCGCAGCCCGCGGGCGACGGTCTCCTGGCGGCCCTCGAGGAAGAGCTCCACCTGCTCGATATCGCGGCGGTAGTCGGCCTTCGAGATGGCCTCGATGCACGGTCCCTGGCAGCGCTTGATGTGGTACAGCAGGCACGGCCGCGGGAGCGCCCGCTCCCCGTCCCTGATCTCGATCGTGCACGTTCGGAACGGGAAGAGCCGCCGAACGAGGTTCATCGCCTCGTCCACCGACGACGCCGACGCGTAGGGGCCGAAGTACCTGCTGCCGTCGTTCGGCAGCTTGCGCGTCCGCTCGATCCGCGGGAAGTCGTCGGCCAGCGTGACCTTGATGTACGGGTAGCTCTTGTCGTCCTTGAGGCGGACGTTGAAGCGCGGCTTGTAGCGCTTGATCAGGTTGTTCTCGAGGAGCAGCGCCTCGCTGACCGAGTCCGTGAGCGTGTACTCGACGTCCGCGACGCGGTCGATCACCGTCCGGATCCGATGGGCCTCGCCGTACGGGCTCTGCTTCTGCCAGTAGCTCCGAACGCGGTTGCGGAGGCTCTGTGCCTTGCCGACGTAGAGCACCCGGCCCGCGTCGTCCTTCATGAGGTAGACGCCGGGTCTGTCGGGCAGCTTGGCCAGCGTGGCCCGAAGCTGGGCGGGAAGATCGGAGGCGGCGAGGGTCACGCCTCCGATCGTATGCGAGGCGCGCCGGGCGCCCCTCCGGTCAGTGGTTCGCGCCGCCCTTCGCGGTCGACTTCGGACTCGACTTCGGGTTCGAGGCGGGGTTCGACGTCGAGCTCACGGCACCGAAGTCGAAGCGGCCGACGGAGGCGGCGTTGACGACGAGGGTTGCCCGCCAGCATCCGTCGCTGAACGTCGAGGTGTCGAGCTTGCCGCTCCACCGACTTCCGTCCCAGGCCAGGCCGACCGCGCCCGCGACGTCCCCGCCCTCGCAGGGGCGGATCGACAGGGCGGCCGAGCCGGAAGTCTGCTCGACGCCGCCGATCCAGGCCCGGGCCCTGACAGGGATCGAGCGCGATGTGTTCGAGGCGATGACGTTGGACGGGCCGATCGGCGCGTCGAATGCCGCCGAGCCGGTCAGTAGGGTCACGTCGAACGACACACTGGCGTCGTTGCCGCTGCCGTCGGTGGCCGTGCACGTCACTCCGGTCGTGCCAACAGGGA